>NZ_JALUFF010000086.1:1513-1830 GCF_027052235.1 Thermococcus sp. | reverse complement strand
GGTCTATGTCGCCGGTAACGCGGTAAATGCGCTTGATGTTCATGTTCTTGATGGCCTCGTAGACCTGCTTCCTCTTGGTTGGCTCTATCCTTGCGAAGACGAAGACGTCGCCCTTTCTCTCCCCGAGGAGGTCGAGGGCCTTCTCGGTGAGGTCTATGAAGCCCCTTCCCGTCCTGATGTAGCCGAGCTCCTTTAGGACCTTGAGGTGGTTGCTGAGTGCCTGTCTGGTTATTCCAAGCTCCTCGGCCAGCTCATCCTGGGTTTTCTCCACGGTGTGGACCTCTATGCTCTTGCCCTCATCGTAGAGCTTCCTGAGA
>NZ_JALUFF010000086.1:0-1503 GCF_027052235.1 Thermococcus sp. | reverse complement strand
TTTTTAAGGCTTATGACAAAGTCTGTTACTCATTGGAACCATTTTCAGTGTATCCCATTTGGTGTTCTTGCCTCCTCGGATCACGATTAACTTTTTATGTTTTTGGTGGAACTCCTCACCATGAACAAGGCGGTCTACACGAGGGACGTTCCTGATGATCGCTTCGACGCGGTAGAGCTTCTGCTGAGGGAGGCCGGAAAGGGCCCCGTAAAGGTCATGATCGTTGGTGGAACCGACAGCGGGAAGACGACCCTCCTGACTTTCCTCATGAACGAGTTGCTCTCCGAGGGCCTGAGAGTTGCGGTCGTCGATTCGGACGTGGGGCAGAAGAGCATTCTTCCCCCGGCCACTATAAGCCTGGGGATTCCCGAGGGGCCCCTCTCCTCTCTGAGCGAGCTGGAAGGGGTTCTCCACTACTTCATAGGCACCACTGCACCCGGCGGCTATGCCGGCGAGATGGCTCTGGGTGTTTCCAGACTGGTTGACGTGGCATCAAAAACGGCCGACGTTACCCTGATCGACACCACTGGATTCGTGAGCGGAATCGGTCTCGAGATGAAGAGGCTCAAGGTTGAGCTCGTCAAACCTGACTTCCTGATACTCCTCGAGAGGGAAAAGGAGCTCGAGATTCTCGCCAGGGCCGTGGGACACCTAACGAATGTGGTGAGGCTGGGGGTGAGCGAGAGGGCGCGGAGGTATTCCCTGGAGGAGAGAAGGGAAGTCCGGAGGGAGAAGTGGAGGAAGTATTTCGAGGGCTCCTCCACTGTGGAGGTCGATCTGAGGAGGATAACGCCCACGGGAACCTCTATGTTCCAGGGGCGGGAACTGCTGGAGGAGGAGAAGTCTCTCCTCTCAGAGGTTTTCGACTGGATTGTCTTCGCTGGATGGAAGGGTGAGAGATACGTGGTTGTAAAGGCCGACGCAGGGGACTTCAGGTTTCCCAGGAGGCACGGGCTTCAGGCCATAGACTTCGAGAAGCTGAGCAACCTTCTCGTTGGCTTCATAAACGCCGAAGGCTTCTGCGAGGGCCTGGGGGCTATAGTAGCGGTGGGGCACTTTCCAAGCCCTGAGAAGGCCTTATTGGCATTTCTCGTCGTGACACTCGGGTGCGCCGGTGGAAACACGATAAACGATTACTTCGACTACGAGATAGACAGAATAAACCGGCCCAACAGGCCTCTTCCCAGGGGGGCAATGAGCAGGAGGACGGCCTTCCTCTACTCCCTCGCTCTCATGGGGGTTGGGCTGGTCTTCTCCATAATGATTAACCTCTACGCCTTCGTTCTCGCGCTGATAGCCTACACTGCGATGGTTCTCTACGCCTGGAAGCTCAAGCCAATGCCTTTCATAGGAAACCTTGTCGTGGCGGGCCTTACCGGCGCGACGCCCCTCTACGGTGCAATAGCGGTCGGGAAAATAGGACTGGCCGGTTACCTTGCCGTCTGTGCCTTCCTCGTGAACGTGGCGAGGGAAGTCATCAAGGACATAGAGGACGTGGAGGGG
>NZ_JALUFF010000085.1 GCF_027052235.1 Thermococcus sp. | reverse complement strand
GGTTATGGGCTCTTCGTCGCCGAGGATGAGCTTCCTTATCTCGGGCTTTATCTCCGCCGGCGGCCTTCCGTAGAGACCCTTCACGTAGTTCTTTACCTCCTCCGTTATTCTCTTGTACCTCCCGAAGAGGACGTTTAGAACCGCTTGGGTTCCGACTATCTGGCTCGTTGGGGTGACCAGCGGTGGCCAGCCGAGGTCTTCCCTCACGTGAGGTATCTCCTCAAGAACCTGCCCGAGCTTGTCCAAAGCTTTCATCTCCTTGAGCTGGCTTATCAGGTTGGAGTACATCCCGCCGGGAACCTGGTACTTGAGGACGTAGGGGTTTACCATGAGCGCCTCCTTGTGGAGCATGCTGAAGTACTTCTCCTCAAGGAGGGTTTTGAGGTAGCGGGAAACCTTGTGTATCGTCTCCCTGTCGAGGTGGCTTCCAACGGCCTCCGGAAGGGCGTGCCATATCGTCTGTACACCCGGCTGGGCCGTTCCAAAGGCGAGCGGGCTTATGGCGGTGTCTATGAAGTCCGCTCCAGCCTCAACTGCTTTCATGTAAGTCGCGACAGCCATCCCCGTGGTCGAGTGGGTGTGAACGTTGACCGGAACGCCGTAGGCTTCCTTTATCTCGCTCACCAGCTCGTAGGCCTTCCATGGCGTTAACAGTCCTGCCATGTCCTTTATGGTTATCACATCCACGTCGAGCTTTAGCAGTTCTTCAACCTTCCCCATGTAGTATTCGAGGGTGAAAACCGGGCCGGTTGTGTAGGCTATTGCCCCCTGAACCTCAGCGCCGACTTCTTTTGCTTTTCTTATCGCAACCTCCATGTTCCTGACGTCGTTGAGGGCATCGAAAACCCTGAATATGTCAATCCCGTTCTTGTGGGCAAGCTCCACGAACTTTTCTACAACGTCGTCGGGATAGTGCCTGTAGCCAACGAGGTTCTGGCCACGCAGGAGCATCTGGAGCTTGGTCTTCCTTATGCGCTCCCTCAGCAGGCGGAGCCTCTCCCACGGGTCTTCGTTGAGGTAGCGGATGCAGACGTCGAAGGTAGCGCCTCCCCAGACCTCCATCGAGTAGAAGCCGATCCTGTCCATGTCCTCGGCTACCTTCAGCATGTCCTCAGTTTGAAGGCGGGTCGCTATGAGCGACTGGTGAGCGTCCCTAAAGGTCGTGTCTATAATCTCGACTCTCCCCATATTTCTCACCCCGTTTAAAGGTCTGCAGAAGTTGTATATTTAAATTGCTGGACAGAAATGGGAAAGGTCAGAGGAGGCCCTCCGCCTTGGCTGCCTCCTCCGGGTCCTCGTTCCTGTGGATGACCTTCAGGAGGGCCTTTATGAAGGGCTCCGGGTTCTCGCGCTGGAAGATGTTCCTTCCAACGACCGCTCCGGCTCCCCCAGCCTCGATAACCTCCCAGACGAGCTTTAGAAAGTCAACGGGATTCTCAGTCTTGGCCCCACCGCTGAGCAGGACTGGAACGCCAGCGGCAGCGTCAACGACCTTGGCGAAGGTTTCCCTTGAGCCCGTCCAGTAGGTCTTTATCATGTCGGCCCCGCTCTCAGCTGCGGCGCGAGCTCCGTACATAACGACGCGGTAGTCCTCCTTTTTGCCGTATTTCTCATCTATATAAGGCCCCCTTGGATAGGCGAACTGCACAACCGGGAAGCCCAAATCATGGGCATAACTAGCTATCTCCGCGAATTGGCGCATCATTATGTCCTCCTGCGGGGAGCCCCAGTAGACCGTCGCTGCTATCGCATCTGCACCGAGCTTTACGGCATCTTCAACGTACGCCAGCTGGCTCTGGAGGAGCTGTTCACTCTTCGGGCGGAGGTTAGTCTTGCTCGTGAGCTTTATCATGAGCCCCCTGTCCGGCTTGACCTCATCTCCGGCTATTCTAGCTATTCCGGGGAGCATCATGACGCCGTCTATGCCAGCCCTGACGACCTTCCTCACGATTATCCTCGGGTTAACGTGCTCCCAGACTGGCTCGAAGTCAGTTGGGCCGTGCTCGAAGCCGTGATCCATCGCAAAAATAAGCGCTCTCCCGTCTCTGCGGAAGAACCTCCTAAGCCTTCTCCTAATCCCAACGCTCTGGTATGCATCCATACTAATCACCGTGAGTGATATATCGGTTGGGGATTTAAGGTTTTTCCCGTTAACCGTTTAAAGAAACCCGGTGAGGAGCAGATATGAAGTGGAGAATCATACGCCTCGAAGAAGTTGGCTCGACCAACGACTACGCGAGGGGCATCGCCGAGGAGTCTCCTGAAGGAACTGTTGTGATAGCGAAGCGCCAAACCGCTGGAAGGGGGCGGAAGGGGAGGAAGTGGGCCTCCCCCGAGGGTGGCCTCTGGATGAGCGTAATCTTGAAGCCGGAAAAGACAGACCCGAGGCTCGTCTTCGTTGGGGCTTTGGCAGTGAGGGAGACCCTAGCTGAGTTCGGAATAACGGGCTGGATTAAGTGGCCCAACGACGTCTGGGTCGGGGAAAAGAAGATAGCCGGAATCCTGACCGAGGGGAAGGCCGGGAAGTTCGTGGTTATGGGAATTGGCCTTAACGTAAACAACGAGATACCGGAAGAGCTTAAAGAAAGCGCGACATCGATGAGGGAACTCCTTGGAAGGGAAGTGCCGTTAGAGGAAGTCCTCCCGGTTCTCCTCAAAGCCCTCGAAAGGTGGTACAGAGTCTTTGAGGAAAGCCCCCTGAAAGTTATAGACGAAACAAGAAGGAGGACTTTAATACTTGGAAAATTCGTCAAAGTGATAACTGATGAGGGCGTTGTCTCCGGAATAGCCAGGGACGTTCTGGAGGACGGCTCCCTCCTTCTGGAGACTGAGGAAGGCCCCTTGAAAATACTACACGGCGACGTATCGCTGAGGTTTAGATAATTGTCACAACGACGTAAATTAGCGTCAAAAGGTTAATATTACCTTCTGTTCACAGATAAAGTGCATTGATGCACAGCTATTCGGGGGTGTACCGAAATGGGCAAGAGCCTATGGAGGCGATATCTGGACTACCCAGTCCTCTGGAAAATCCTCTGGGGTCTGATTCTTGGTGCAATCTTCGGCCTGATAGCCGGGCACTACGGCTATGCCGGTGTCGTTAAGACTTACGTAAAGCCCTTCGGTGACCTCTTTGTGCGCCTGTTGAAGATGCTGGTGATGCCGATAGTCCTTGCATCTCTAGTAGTCGGTGCTGCCAGCATAAGCCCCGCAAGGCTTGGAAGGGTTGGCCTCAAGATAGTGCTCTACTACCTCCTAACTTCGGCGATGGCGGTTCTCTTCGGCCTTATAGTGGGCAGGGCCTTCAGGGTCGGCACGGGAATACACCTCGGAACGGGAACGGGAAAGGCAATAGAGGCAAAACCGCCGTCACTCGTCCAGACACTGCTCAACATAGTTCCAACGAACCCATTCGCTTCGCTTGCCAAGGGTGAAGTCCTACCGGTCATATTCTTCGCGATAATCCTTGGAATCGCGATAACGTACCTCATAAACAAGAACGACAAAAGGCTTAAGGAAGCTGGCACGACGCTCCTCAGGTTCTTTGACGGCCTTGCCGAGGCGATGTACATTATAGTTGCGGGGGTTATGCAGTACGCACCAATAGGTGTCTTCGCCCTCATAGCCTACGTTATGGCAGAGCAGGGAGTCAAGGTCATAGGCCCGCTGGCGAAAGTGGTTCTGGCGGTTTACGTCGGTCTAACACTCCAGATTGTCCTGGTCTACTTCGTCCTGCTCAAAATCTTTGGGATAGACCCGATAAAGTTCATCAAGAAGGCCAAGGATGCCATGCTCACAGCCTTCGTCACGAGGAGCTCAAGCGGAACACTGCCGGTAACCATGCGCGTTGCCGAGGAGGAGATGGGCATCGACAAGGGCATCTACTCCTTCACCCTGCCCCTCGGGGCAACGATAAACATGGACGGAACGGCGCTCTACCAGGGTGTGACTGTTCTCTTCGTGGCGAACGCCATAGGCCACCCGCTAACGCTCGGTCAGCAACTCGTTGTCGTCCTTACGGCGGTTCTGGCATCGATAGGAACCGCTGGCGTTCCCGGTGCAGGAGCGATAATGCTCGCGATGGTTCTCCAGAGTGTCGGCCTCAACCTCACCGCAGGAAGCCCGGTGGCTTTGGCTTACGCCATGATTCTTGGAATAGACGCTATACTCGACATGGGAAGGACAATGGTGAACGTCACCGGCGACCTCACGGGAACGACGATAGTTGCAAAGACCGAGGGCGAGCTGGACGAGTCCAAGTGGGTCTAACCCCTTCCAAACTTTTTTGAACCCTTCGGGGAACTATTCTGGGCGATGAAGAGATTCATCCCTCCTGACGGGGACTCGCTCCCCCCGAGATGAAGACGCGGTCCCCCCTCGAGCCCTTTTGGAGGTGAAAGCTTGGAGGTCATAATGCCCGAGCTGGTGCCGGTGGAGATACCTCCCAGCACCGTGATGCTAAAGGGACTTGATTGGGACTCCAACATCTATCTGGTTAGGAGTGGCCGGGAAGCCCTGATAGTGGACACCGGGACGGGGAAGAGAGTCAGGGACTACATCGGACTTTTAGCGGGAGAGGGCTACCTCGATGGCCTCAGGAAAGTGGTGGTATTCAACACCCACGAGCACTTCGACCACATCGGGGGCAACCTGGCCTTCAAAAGCCTCCTTGAAGGCCTTGGAATTAAGGTCTCCTTCGCCGCACACAGGATAGTTGCTGAAGTCATTGAACGGGGCCTCTCAAGGATAATCCTCGACTACGCCTACGGGGAACGCTTTAAGCCCCATGAAGTCCACGCCAAGCTGGAGGACGGGGACGAGCTGAAGGTGGGAAAGCTGAGGCTGAAGGTGGTTCACACGCCCGGACACACCGCCGGGAGTACCTGTCTCTACCTCGACGGGGAGACCAAACTGATGTTCACCGGAGATACGGTCTTCAACGGAACCGTTGGAAGAACCGACCTCCCGACGGGAAGCGGGGAAGAGCTCAGAAAGAGCCTTGAGAGGCTTGCCGGTTTCGAGGTGGACTTTGGTCTCCCGGGCCATGGCTGGGTTATAAAGGACTGGAAGGGGAACCTCAAGAGGGTGATGCCGTGAGGAAGGGCTCAGTCAAGGAGGTTCTCGCGAAGATAAAGTACGATCCGCGGGAGGATGAGGGAAACTACTACATCGTAATCGAGCACAGGGGGAGCTACGGTAACGAAAAGAAAATCCCCGTTGAGATGATAGAGCTGGGACACGGCTACTTCTTCGTCGGGGAGGCCCAGATACCCTACCACCGCATTCTCAGGGTCGTGAGAAGGGATGGGAAAGTTGTGTGGGAGAGCAGGAAGCTAAGGGATTAGCATGAGCTCCGAGGTGAGTAATGCCCACTCCCTTTTCTCAAAGGCATTTGGATTTGCCGTCACTATGATGTATCCCCTGTGAAGCAGGGCACTGTCCTTGAGGTAGAGGACGAAGTCCATGGCCTTTCTGAAGCCGAGTTCGACCGTCAGGTACCCGAGGTTCTCGATGAACACGGCTCCTTTCTGGCCTTTCTCACCGGTCTCTTTGAGAAATGCTGACAGCTCTTTCTTCAGTCTTGGAACCTGAGAGGGCTTCACCGAGCTCTCCCCCTCAACCTTCGTTATCCAGAGGACTTCCATAGCCTTCAGTATCTCCCTGAAGGCACCGCAGGGCCGTTGCCTGAGAAGTGCTTTGACCTTAACACCCGCCTCTGCCAGCTCAAGGACAAAATACCTGGCCTTGAGGTCGTCGGTGAATAGGTAACCTCCGGGTTTCAGAGTCTCCGGAAGGAGGCCCTTCTCCACCAGAGTTCTTAGGAGTTCATAGACCTTTCTCAGCTCTTCGTAATGCTCCTGTTCCATGGCTGCAAGGTTCATTGCCAGCTCCCTAACACGGGCATCCTCCGCCGTTGTGGCAAGAAGTTCGTAGGTCCTCTTGGCGAAGAGCTCGCTCTCCATGCAGTACTCCAGTGCCTCAAAGTAGTCCTCAACACTCTCAAACTTGGGGTAGAACGGATAAACCTCAACGGGAGGAATCTCAACTTTAACGGGCTCTTCTCCGGGGAAAAGCTTTTTAAAGAGTCTTTTGAGAAGGCAGGCGTGCTTCTCGCTCTCCTCGCTCATTCTTCTGAAGACGAGCTTCACGCTGGGCTTCTTTGCCTTCTCGGCCAGCTTCGAGTAGTACTCTACCTCGGCCTCCTCGTTCATTATCGCGTAGCTGAGAAGCTCCTTGGGAGTTGCGACCTTGAGTTTTTCCACAATTTCGTTCATGATTCGGTTCAACTCCGAATCCATCTCTTTTCCCACAAACCTCACCACGCTTAAATATTCGTTCGATATCCGTTTAACAATAAAACGCATCCAAAGTAGAAAAGCTTTTTTATGCAGTATGACACCTTAAAACCCATGATAGACGCGCACGCTCACTTCGAATTTTACAGAAAGGAAGCCCCTCAGATAATAGAAAAGTGCAGGAAAGAGCTGAGGGCGGTGGTTGATTCGATAACCGAATACAGGAAAGCCCACGTCTGGAAGAGCTGGGAGCTCCTCAGGCCATACTTTGGCTTCGTCTTTCCAACGCTTGGCTACCACCCCAACGAGGCAAGGAGGGGGAACTGGGAGAAGGTGAGGAAAGTTGAGGCCTTCATCCTTGAGCACAGGGACGAGATAGTCGCGATAGGTGAGATAGGCCTCGACTACTACCACGCCGAGAACGAGAGGGGGAGGGAAAACCAAAAGGAGATTTTCCAGCATTTTCTCAACCTCGCCATTGAACTGAAACTGCCGGTTGTCATCCACGCGAGGGAGGCCGAAAGAGAAGCCTTCGAGCTCGTCCAGAGGGCAGGTGTGAGTGCATACTTCCACTCCTTCGCCGGGAGCGCTGATTT
>NZ_JALUFF010000084.1 GCF_027052235.1 Thermococcus sp. | reverse complement strand
GTCACTGGGAATGATGTGGTGACCTTCAAGCTGCTCTCGGATGAGGAGCTGGCCGATGCGACGCTCTACCTTGACGGTCGGGCCCATCCGATGTCCGGGGAAGGGACGGAGTGGACGCTGGAGCTAAACCTCCCCGATGGGGCTCACACGTTCCATGCGGAGTTCCACGACTTAGCGGGGAACTTCAACCGCACGGAGGAGAGGACGTTTACCGTTGACACAACGTCCCCAGCGCTGAGCTTTGTTCCACCAACCCCTGAGAACGGCTCCCTGATAGCGTCTCACACCATCGAGGTGGTTCTCAACGCGAGCGAGAACCTCAGCTTTGCACTCGTTGAGCTGGACGGCGTAAACCACACCATGAACGGCACTGGGACGGAGTGGACTGCGGAACTCTCCCTTGGCGGTGATGGACTTCACAGGATAAGGGCCTATGGTAAAGACCTGGCAGGAAACTCTGGTAAAAGTTCTGAGGTTGTCTTTGAGAGCGACACGTTAAGTCCCGAGATAGTCTGGGTTCGCGAGAACAACCTGACCGTAATCGGCCGTACTCGGGGAGGGGAAGTGCTAAAGGCGGAGAGAAAGGCGAACGCGTCCATTGAGTTCAACGTAACCGAAGCACATCCCGGGGGTTACAATGTCTACCTGAACCCGGAGCCCGGGCGTTTAAACCGCCCGATATGGAGCAACTCCTACCGGAGCGGTGTCCCCTTCGGATTTTCTGTTATTACCCGCGAGGTGGGAAACGGCACTTACGTTGTGGTAATCTCCGACAGGGCGGGCAACTCGGTGGCGAGAACCTACGTTATCAGGGTCGTTGACACAACTCCGCCGGGAGAAGTTGAGAACCTGAGCGTGGAAACCAACAGTTCGGGCTTTACCGCGAGGTGGAGGAACCCGGATGATGACGACTTCCAGAGGGTTGAGCTCTACCTCGACCCAGAGCCGGAGGAGAAAGGGAAGGAACTCGATTGGGAGGGCGCGCTGGTGGCGAACCTAACGGGGGAGCCCGGAGAAGCGATGAATTTTTCGACCTCCCTTCCGCATGGACGCCACACCCTCTACTTCAGAACCTTCGACAGGTATGGGAACGGTGGAAACCTCACGAGAGTGGGCTTTACGGTTCCCCTTCCCGGGTTTGGGCTCACGTACGTGCCCCCAACCCCCGAAAACGGAAGCGTCTTGGAGCCAGAGGTTGGGAGAGTATCCATAGAGATAGTCTCCACGGTTCAGCTCAGGGCCTGCACCCTCAACTGGAACGGTCAAGAGCTTCCCATGAACCTCTCGGGAGAGAGGTGCGATGCGGAGCTGACAGTTATCCCTGGGGGAGATTACAGCTTCTCGGTGGAGGCCACTGACGTTTACTGGAGAACCCGCACGGCTCCCGAGAGGAGCTTCTCTGTTGAGGGAACGTGCTTTGGGAAGGACACCTCCCTTGGAATCGAGCCACTCAACGACCCGAAAAGCCTTGTCTTCCCCGTTAGCTTTACCTTCAACACGACGAGCCTTGCAGAGCTCTACACCTACCACCTCAAAGCGGGCGACGTTGACATCAGCGGAAACGTCACTCCAGCCTTTGAAGTAGTGGGAGTGAGGGAAGTGAAGAAGGAAGAGGGGCCCTTCACGTACACGGAAAGAATTTACACCCTTCGGGGCACCTTTACCATCGACCTCTGGGGGTTGAGGGAGTATCTCGGGAAATACGCCGGGGAAGGCGGAATAGAGGCCTGGCTGAGCATTGGGGCGACGGATCACTGTGGAAGAGAGGTCGGCGATGAGAGGGCCTTCGCCCTCTGCAAGAACGCGGAGGGGCCCAAACTCAACGCCCAGCTCGGGGATTTCTACTACCGTGGAGAGGACGTCATCCTGACGACGAACGGGAGCGAAAACGTCAGGGCCTTCTACTACTCGGTCAACGGAACATGGATAGAGTTCAACGGGACCACGAACCTCAGGGGGATTCTCAAGCCGGGAGAGAACACAGTTGAAGTGAAAGCGGTCTCACCCTGCGGTACGGAAGATAGCGAAACCTTCCGGGTCTTCATCGGGCCTCCGAGGAGCGGAGACTGGATCGTTAACACGACGGAAACGTGCCTCAACCGCGAGTTCTCCGTCAGGGGGAGCATAATAGTCAAAAACACGGGAAGCCTGACACTGAGGGGCTGTAAGGTTCACGTACTTGGCTGGAACGTCGGCGTAAACGGGACGCTGAATGCCTTCGAGGGTTCGCTGATAGAGGGCATTTCCCTGAACCTCCTTGGGGGAGGAAACCTGACCGTGAGGAACTCTGAAGTCGCAGGTGTTGACGGAGGCGTATTCAGCGGAAACGCTTCCTTCGCAGGCTCTCACCTCGTGGGGAGCTTCAACTTCAGTTCCGCAACGGTCTCGGTCGTTGACAGCGACGTTGAAGGCGGCATAATAGCGAGCGGAAGTCTGGACGTGAGTGGAAGCGTCTTCCACGGCGGGAGCGGGCTTGAATACATCAGACCCCACTGGAACTCGCCCGGAAGTCTAACCATCGTCAACAGCACCTTCAGGAACAACGAGAGGGGGCTGAGCTTCGTCGGCACCTTTACGGACTGGAGCTGGAACGTGAAGAACCTGCTCGTGGAGAACAACCGCGACTGCGGGGTCTACCTCGAGGAGACCAATGGACAGTACAGCCAGCAGACGCTCAGGAACGTGACGGTGAGGCACAACGGAATTGGCGTCTGCATGAAGGGCGGAGGTATGAGGCTGGATAACTCGGCGATATACTCCAACGGCGAGAGGAACTTCGACCTCGACCTGAACAGGGGATGGATGTTCCTGAGCAATTCCGTCGTCAACGGCAGCGAGTACGCCTTCATAGCTAGAAACGTCGGCGGGATAGAGACCTGGAACACCAACGTGAGCGGGAGCGTTTCGCCCTATCCAACCTACTTCATCCTCCACGTTGACGAGGGGAAGAAGGTCGCAGTGACCAGTGGAAAAGCGGGGGACTTCTACGCCTACGTTGACGGGGAACTGCTCATAAGGGGCTACACCATTGAGAAGGGCAGGATAGAGGTGCACACCAACGGGACGCTCCAGATCGAGGACACCGACGGCATTCCTGCAACCGACCCCCTCGACAGGGACGCGAGCGTGCTCAGGAACGTTACTATGGAGGGTCTGGGCAACGCGGGCATCGTCGTGCTGAACTCAAAGCTTGAGAACAGCCACGTGGAGGGCAGTTCCAGGGACACCCTCGTGAAGGGGTGTCTGGTCGACGGTGGGGGCCTCGCCTTCAACACCCCCCTCCACTGGGACGGCAGGAGCACCGAGAGCCTTGAGATGGTGATGGGGAACACTTCTGAGTGGCTCTACTCGACGGAGGAACCACCAGGGAACTGGATTTACACGACCTCCGAAGATGGAATGAGCGCAGGGGCGGAGCCATTCTACGCGAACGCCTACAAGTCCCACTTCACCACAGGAACTGAAATCGGGGAGTTCACCGACCTCTACCTCAAGAGGGTGATAACCCTCGATAAACTGCCCGTGCAGGCGTGGCTGAACTACTACGCGGTAAGCGGCGTCGAGATATACGTCAACGGCAGGAAGGTGGTCGACAAGCTCGACCACGAGGCCCAGCTCTCCTACACCTACGGCTGGGGTGGCGGGAGGATAACCGCCCACCCACTAATGGAGCTTGTTGACATAGCCGGCTATTTGAGGTCGGGCGAGAACGTCATAGCCGTTCATGTGAGAAGCCCGAACCGCTACCCCTACCTCGACCTCGGGGCCTTCAAGGCGACCCTCTTCGTCGTCAAGGGGATGGCGGGGTTAACCGACAGCGTCGTGAACGCACCCGTCTACGGCGGCGCCGCGAGGCTCATCATAGCGAGGAACAGGATAAATGGGAACATCACGAACAAGTGGTACTCAAGGGTGAGGATAAGCGACTCAACCGTTCATGGGAGCGTCAAAGCCAGCGGCAGGCTCGAAATCCTGAGGAGCAACGTTACCGGGGACGGAACTGGCAGGGGAGTGTGGGCGAACGACATCTTCGACGTCCTCGTCAACGAAAGCTCCATCAGAGGCTTCGGCGAGGGGACGCACTTCAACCCGATGGGCTCAACCGGCTCTCTGGAGGTGTACTCAAGCTCCATAGAGAACAACGGGGTTGGACTGTGGGTTTACAACGCGACGGTCGATGTTAGGGGCAACTACCTCATGCGGAACGGCATGGGCATGGTGCTCGACAAGACTGCCGGAGTGGTCAGGAACAACCTCGTCGCGGGCAACGGCGGCGGAATAGAGGTCCACGCCTCCAGCCCCGGAATCCTCCGCATAGACCACAACACGATAACGGGCGGAGAAACGGGAGTTTCCTTCCGCTACGGCAACGGAGGGCGCGTGATGCTCTCGAACAACCTCATACAGGACAACGACGTCGGGGTACTCTTCAACGGAAGCGCCTCGGTGGCGATGGAGAACAACTCCCTCATCAACGAGAGAGGGGTCCACGTAATAAGGAATCCAAGCCCGATGAGCATGTGGAACACCGACTGGGGCGGGCACGTGCCCGTGAAGGTCGAGGGATACACCGGGGGTGTGATGTACACCGCCAACGGCGAGGAGAGCGAGAACTACGACATCCTCTGCGACGTCGGGAGCCTGAGCCCCGGGAACACCAGCGAGACCGGCCCCGACTGGGGTTCGAGCTTGCTCGGGGCCTTCCTCAACGTTTACCCGCTCGATAAGGGAATGGCCAAAGGCGTCATCACCCTCGCCGGAAGCGCCCGGTCGAGGAGCAGGATAGTCAGCGTGAACTACACTCTGATATACAACGGCACGGAGAAGCTCATCGGGAGCGCCTCACCGAACACCACCAGATACAGCGACTTCATCACCCTCGACACTGTTGCGGAGAACCTCACGGGCTTCGGCTTCCTCAGGTTTACCGCCCAGAACGCGGAGGGAACGAAGGTCAGCGCGGTCAGGAGGGTCTACTTCGGGAACGCCGAGATAAAGATAGACGACGTCTCTGTGAACCATCCGACGGCGCTCTACGTTTACAGGCGCTACCACGAGGGGGACTCCCGGGCGAGCATCCCCTACGACGAGCGCTTCGCCAACGTCACGGTAATGCTCTGGAACTCCGGCGACCTCATGGGCGTGGCGAGGATAGAGCTCGTCCTGCCGCACTACATCGAGAGGCACACCGGAAGGGTGAGCATGCTCGTGGCCGTTCCAGCCGGGATGCGCGGAAAGTTCCACGCGCTGATTCCGATAACCGTCTACGACTTCCTGAAGCTGAAGTGGGACCCTATGCCCGATGAATTGCCCGCGAACCACAGGATACCGATGTACATAAGGGTCTACGACACCGACGGGGTTCTGAGGGACGAGAGGAGAGTAGAGATAAGCTTCGACCTCGGGCCTGTCTTCAAGATTGAAGAGTACAGGCCCCATGTGTACACCCGCGCCTGGTGTCATGCATTCCCGAAGAAATGCCACGTCAAGAACTACGGGGACAGACCACAAACCTACGACGGCGATGGAGACGGGGATCTTGAAGCCGCCGAGAGCCACCACTTCGACCTCCTGCTGCGCAACGTCGGCGACGGGAGCGCGTACATAGAGGGGGTGGGCGTCAGGGAGCACATCCCCGAGCTCAACCCCCGCATGGACTACAAGTACATGAAGTTCAACTCCATCTCCATATGGGATGGCAAGAACAACGTTTACACTATTGACGCGAACTCAAACAACATCACCGGCCTAGTCAGACCCGGCAAGCTGAAGTGGATATACAGGGCATGGATGCCCTGGTGGTTCGACCATCCCCCCGAGTACATACCGCCCGTGAACTTCTCGGGCAACTACATGACGACTGTCAGGGTGACCTACAGGACCTACGAGAACGGCCGGAAGTCCGGCTGGATTTACACGACCTTCTCGATAAACTACAAGGAGACACCAGTTAAGGCCCTCAACAAGACCTTCGTGCCCTTCACGGAGATGGTCGGCCCCGTTCAGGTCGACGTGGTGGGAATAAACGGGAACAAGACCTACATGAGGCTCAAGAACACGAACGACAACGTCTACTACAGCTACTACGCCGAAGGTGACTACGACCTGAACCCCGAGGGCTACCTCTGGTACCACGTCATTCCTCCCGGCTTCGAGTTCAAGGCGATAGCCGACCACAGCAGGGAGCCGGGGACGGTGATACCGCACTACAGCGTCACCGTTGGCGTCGAGTACTCGCTCCTCTTCAACGAGCTTCAGCTGGTCGCGATAGGGGCGGAGGGAGCGCTCAAGGTGTTGGATATAGACGTGCCCGTGGAGACGATAGTGATGGGCCTCACGAAGGCGGCCCTCAAGATAACCAACATCGTTGAGAACATAGACTTCCCGGACGACGAGACGATAGAGGAGTACTCGAATAGCAGCTCGGCCCCACAGGTCAACTCGATGCTGATCAGCGACAACACGACGATAGTGCCGCTCACCCTCGACGACTTCGCGCGCTGGGAGAAGGACTACGGGATGACGAAGGACTACTACTACAACCTCACGCACATCACCGAAATCCCGATGGACGCAAAGATAAGCGTCATGACGAGACTCGCCAAGGCGATAATCACGGACGAGGATTTACAGACCCTCCTCATCGAGACCATCCTTGAGGTGGTCGACAACGACGTGGCCAACGAGATATACAAGGGCATAAAGACGGCCCAGAACGGCGGTCCAACTCCGGAGGATGAGCTGAACGCGAACCTCGACGAGATGAAGGAGCAGATCAAGGAGATGCTCGTTGACTACCTCAAGGAGCAGATAAAGAAGCAGAAGTCCTTCCAGGAGCTTGACCCGAAGGAGCAGAAGAAGGCGCTCGATAAGTCGGGAAAGAGCATAGCTGCCGCGATAACGACCTTCGAGAAGATGGGCGAGTGGGCGTTCTACAACGTCTACGCCATCCTCACCCAGCCGACACCGATGAGCATACAGGTACTCGACCCGCCGGCCAACTACACGGTGGAGGCTGAGAAACTGGACACGGCGATAGTCCTCGGCGGCGAGAGCGGAAGCCTCGACGGCTGGGGCAACGTGAGCCTGACCCTTGGCAACCCGGACGTTTACAGCGCGGAATACATAGTCCCAACGCCGGCGACGCGCGTTGGACCACTCTTCAACGGCACCTTTGAGGCCATGAGGCTTGAGATAAGCGGCAGCGGAAACGGTACCATAGAGGGGAGCCTGAGGATGGAGATAAGACCCGACCCGAGGAACGCCTCGATGGTCTTCGCCCTCTTCAGGAACGAGGAGTTCGCAAGGGCGTTCATAAGCCCGTACATGGCGAAAATCGAGTCCTTCAGCTCGAAGATAGAGAACGGCACGGTGGTGATAACTGCCGCCGGCGAGCTTGCGGCCCTGCCCGAGGACAGGGAAGTGGAGATAAACATGAGCGTCGGGAGGCTTTTCACGAACGCGACCATAGTCCGGAGAGGCAACTACAGGGGCGCGATAGAGCTGAAACCGGCCTTCGGCATCGACCCGTCAAAGGTTCAGACCTCTGTGGGAGGCGCCGGAGCACTGACCGGGCGGACAAGGGACGGGAGCCTCGTTGTGGTGAGCACTGAAAACGGGACGCCCGGGCTTCCAGAGATAACCGTGAACCCAACGACGCTCTACACGGGAGGGGCAGTATTCATCGGGACATCAAAGCCCTGTCCGATTGAGTGGTCTCTAGCAAACTTCAGCGGGAGCGGGCTGACCGTTAGGACGGAGGGCTTAAAGCCCGGCAACTACACCCTCACCGTCACCTGCTCCTACGGAAACATCAGCGTTGAGAGAAACTTCAGCGTCAGTCTCCTCAAGAAACCGGTGGTTGAAAAGAAAGCCTCTGGGGAAATCGTCTCCGGCAAAGGCAACGAGTGGGTGAGGGTAATAACCAACACAGACCTCTACCGCGTCTACTTCCTTCCGGAGGGGCCGGTTGACGGCATGCTGGCCGTCTACGAGAAGCCGGGGGAGGTTGAGGGCTACACTGTCTACGCCCTCTTCAACGTAACCCACCCGGAGAACTGGTCGATAAGAGATGTAACCCTGCGCTTCCGCGTCCCCAAGGAGTGGCTGAAGGAGAACAACGTTAGTCCCGAAGAAGTTCTCCTGCTCCGCCATTCGGGAGAGTGGGAGGAGTTCAGACCGCTCGTGGAGGGCGAGGATTTGAGGTACGTCTACTACAAGGCCAGCGTTCCGGGGCTTTCCCTCTTCGCGGTGGCGGTGAAGGTGGAGACCCAGACCCCGCCAAGCGGCAACCAGACGGGTGAGACCACTACACCAAGCCCGACGGAGACGCAGGGGACGAGCACGACAGGAAACCAGGCAACGCAAACCCCCTCAGGAAGAGCAAACTGGCCCTACTACGCCCTCATCGGGGCTTTGATAGTGCTCATCGCCGCCTACCTCTACAGGAGGCGCTGAGCTGGCTTTTTTCTTTAGCTTTTCACTTCATCTGAACCGGGAGTCTCAGAGAGCCCCGCCTCCCTGAGGGCTCTTTCTATATCCCCGAGCGCCTTCTCATCGAGGGGCAGAGATGGAAGTCTGGGTTTTCCGGCTTTCAGCCCTCTCATAGCCATCGCGGACTTTATCGCACTTATCTGGTTGTACCTCTTCACGACTACCTCGTTTATCAGGTTGACGCGGAGCTGAAGTTCTCTGGCTTTTCTGTGGTTTCCTTCCCTGAAGGCCCCCCAGAGTTCGGCGCAGAGCTCAGGGGCGACGTTGGCAACGGCAACCACCGCCCCGGGGGCTCCTAACATCCACGAAGGATACATTACGTCGGCGGTTCCAGCTAGAACGGTAAACCTGTCCCCAAGACGCCTCACGAGCTCGGTAATCCTTCCCATGCTCCCGCCCGAGTCTTTTATACCGATTATGTTGGAATGCTCGTTAGCGAGACGCTCGATGACGTCGATGGGGATGTTTATCCCCGTGAACTTGGGGACGTTGTAGAGGAGTATCTCGCCGTCGAGCCTCTCCGCTAGGATCGAGTAGTGGGCGAAGAGCTCTTCGCTGGAAGGCTTGAAGTAGTAGGGCGGGCCGATGAGGAGGGCATCGGCTCCAAGGTCGAGGAGCGCTTTGCCGAGCCTGATTGTCTCCTTCGTTGAGTTTTCAGTTGCCCCCGCAACAACGGGAACCCTGCCGTTTGCCTCGTTCAAAACAGTCTCAACCACCTTAAGCTTCTCCCCAAAGCTCAGGTAAGGGAACTCACCGTTGCTCCCGAGGGAAACGAGGCCGTTTAGACCTGCGTTGATAACGTAATTCACGAGTTCTCTGAGAGCTGGCTCATCTATCTCCTCTTTCCCGTCGAAGGGTGTGACGTGAGGGACGAAGACTCCTTCCAGCATAGGCATCGGAGGAAGTAAGCGGGAGGGAAGTTAAGGTTTGTGCCGGCGGGACGTGGTGGAGAGAGGATAATGTTTGTCAATCGAAAGGACGAGCGGGCCTTCTTGAGTCCCTCTACTCCTCGGGCAAAAAAGAAGTTCTGATGGGGAGTCGGGAAGACCGAGCTCGTGAGGCGTCTTGGGGGTAAGCCCTCCGTTTATTTTCTGGCCGATATGGCGGGCTGAAGCTCAACGCGGGGCGGTTTTACACCGAGTTCGCAACAAAGAATACCCTCCGTTTCTCCTCTCTCATCCTTATTTGGGCATCCTCTCCACGAGGGCAACCCTTTTATCGGCTGGTTCCGATGATTCTGGCGGTGAGAAACATGTTCGCCGAGATACTGACGGTGGGCGATGAGCTCTTAACCGGCCACACCGTCGACAGCAACTCCGCCTTCATAGGAAAGAAGCTGACCGAGAGGGGCTACTGGGTGAGGAGGAAAACTACCGTCGGCGACGACGTTGGGGAGATAGAGGGCGCAGTGAGGGAAATACTCGCGAGAAAACCTGAGGTTCTCGTCATAAGCGGCGGTCTCGGCCCGACCCACGACGATGTAACAATGCTCGCCGTTGCAAGGGCCCTTGACCGGGAGCTCGTTCTCTGCAGGGAATGCCTTGAGAAAATCAAGGCCTTCTACGAGCGCCTTTACAGGGAGGGCTACATAGACGACCCGGAGTTGAACGAGGGGAGAAGGAAGATGGCCTACCTCCCCGAGGGAGCCGAACCGCTTGAGAACAGCGAAGGCGCGGCCCCGGGGGCTTACATCGAGGCCGGCGGAACCAAGGTCTTCGTCCTCCCCGGAATGCCGAGGGAGATGAAGGCGATGCTTGAGAGGGAAGTCCTTCCGAGGCTTGGAGAGCGGAAGTTCGTCCAGAAAAAGTTTCTGGCGGAGATAACCGATGAGAGCAAGCTCGCGCCCATTCTCACCGAAGCCGTGGAGAGATTTAAGGTGAGGATACACTCCTCGCCCAAGGGCTTCGGAAAGTTCATCGGAGTTATAATCTTCGCCGAGAGCGAGGAAGTTGCCGAGAAGGTCAGGGAATTCATAGAGGGCAGGGGCGTGAAGCTTGAGGAGATGAAGATTTAGGCCTCGCCTATCATCGCCATTATCTTCCTGTGGAGGCGCTTTATCATCTCCCTCCTGTCCTCCATGAGAACCACGTCACTCGCCCCTATAGCCTCAAGGTTGAAGGCGAAGGGGCTCGGGATTGCATGCCTCTCAACGACCACCTTAACTTTCCCTTCTCTAACCCAGCTCAGGAAGAGCTCCGCGTTCTCAACGTCCATTTTGTCCTCCATTATCTCGCGGTAGACCTCCCTCAGCAGGGGAAAGTCTGGATAGTTTTCCTTCAGGACTTTAAGTAAGGAAACCGCCATAACCTGCTGTCTTCCAAGCCTCTTGCTCCTCCCGACATACCTCCTCAGTATGAGCAGTCCACGGTTGGCCACGTGCCTGAAGCGCCTCTTCAAGAGCTCGGTGTTGTCTAAAGCCCTCTTGAGAACCTCGCGGAGGTCTTCAATCATGAACAGCTCCTTTATCTCATCCTCCGAGAGCCTTGCTTCCTTCGGAACCCTGAGGAGGAAGCCGTTGTCGTTTATGGCTACGCCAACGTTACAGCCCTTCCACCTGCTTATCGCGTAGGCGAAGGCCCTGCTCAGGGCGTCGTTGGCGCGCCTTCCAATAAGGGTGTGGAAGAAGTACTCCCAGGTTTCTTCCTTCTCGACCTCCTCAACCAGAACGGTCTCATCGTCGGGAACGGTTGAATACCTCGCCTGCTCACGGAAGTAGGCGATGATGGCCCTCGCCGCCCTCTCATCTATTCCATACTTCCGCATCAGCCTCCTAACTGCGTCCTTTCTGTTCATGAGGCCCTTAACCTCTCTCCTAAACCTCTGTATGTCGAGGGCAAGGTCAAAGCTGAGCGGGAGCATCTCAGAGAACCACGCTGGAATGGTCGGCTTCGCCCCTTCGCGGGGAACGACGTATATTTTGTTTCCCCTGCTCTTAACGAACTCGTAGGTTCTCCCGGCCAAGACGAATATGTCGCCGGGCATTAACCGTTCGGCGAACTCCTCCTCAACGGTTCCGATCATCTTCTTGTCCATTGTATAAACGCGGATTTTCGCTTCGTCGGGAATCGTTCCGACGTTCATGTAGTATATCGCCCTAGTCATCTTGCCACGCCTTCCGAAGCGACCGTCTTCGAGCCATATCTTGGCGTAGACCTTCCTGTCTTCCAAACCCGCGTATTCTCCAGCCAAATAGCGGAGGACGCTCATGAAGTCCTCAAAGGGTAAATCGCGGTAGGGATAGGCTCTCCTGACGACGCGGTAGGCCTCTTCAACCTCCCAAACTTTGTTGAGCGCCATGCCGAGGAGGTGTTGAACGAGAACGTCGAGCGGGTTCTTCGGTATCTTGACCCTGTCGAGCCTCCTGTTCCGGGCGTTGTGCGCTAAAACGGTAACCTCGACGAGGTCGTCTCTGTCGAGGGCTATTATCACACCCTTGCTGACCTCGTGGAGCCTGTGGCCCGCCCTCCCAATCCTCTGCAAGGCTCGATTAACGCTCTTTGGCGAACCGATGAGAACAACCAGATCTATTGTACCGATGTCAATCCCTAACTCCAAGCTGGTAGAGCTGTTTTTTGAGACGAAGCCGTTCACGACATAGTTTCCTGTCTCGGAGTTTATTACTCCGTAGGCGTAATCAATGTAAGCGGGTTCGAGTGATGCTATCCTATCAAAGAATACGTCACCCTCGGCGAGTTTTCTCAGTTCCTGAATATCCCTTATGGCCTCACGCATTCCTTTATCTTTTGCCTCTTTTTCGTACACCTCAAGGAGCTTTAGGAGGTTTCTCCTGCTGATTTCTCGCGTCCCGAGCTCAACTTTTATTGGGTTGTAGAGTCCCATCTTCTGAAGGCGGTAGGAGCTTATCCCAAGCCTCTTCCGGAGTTTTCTCAAGCGCTTCCCGATTCCAGGAATAACGTCGAGGTTTGAGTACCCTTCAGAGTAGAGTTCCTCCCAGTTGGAGAGATCGCTCCTCCAGGGTCGTATCTTCTCGAAGAACCGTCCGAGGTACTCCCCTCCTATGACGGCCACTGTATAAGAGATTCCTTTCTTCGCAATTTCTCTGCCCCTGAAACGCTGAACCTCATCGTAATCCCTAGCTCTGATGGAAGATACTATTCCGAGCTGAAGGAGCACGTCTCTAATCCCCTCTGCGAAGTCCCTGTTGAACGTCGAAAAGCCCGCCGAATAGATCCGCCCATCCTTGACCTCAAGGTAGCCGTCTCCGTCGAAGTAACCTGCCAAGAACTCCCTCTTGTGCTCCTTGGGAAGGACATAAACTATTGAGGGAAAAACTCCCCTCTTTGACTTCCTCCCCGTGTTCCCCGTTAGGGTCTTGAAAATCCTTGGAAGCAGGACAAAGGGAATCTCAAGCGCCCACGTGCTTTCGTTCTGCTTCCTTATAATCCCCTCGACGCCGAATTCTACTTTACTCAGCACCCCGTACTTTTCGAGCATTCTCCTGTCAGTCGAGAACAGGGTCAGAGTCCCGCTTTTCCACGAGCCATCGGCCATCCAGAAGCCCAGCAGTCTGGCCATCCCGGGGGTGAATGTGGGAGGTAGGGTGTAACGATCCTTGTCGGAGGTTATTCTCTCAACGTCTTCTCCACCTATCTCAAGCCCCGCATCCCTTAGAAGGGCTTTCAACCTGCTCCATCTGAAGGGATAAACGCCGTTGAGTTGCTTGGTGAGGTAAGAGGCACCCCACCCTCTGTGGCGCGCATAGGCCCTAATCGAGCCAAACTTTGCCCGTATCGAGAGTTTAAGCTCCTGAAGAAAGCCCTTCTTGAGGTGGAGGTAAGCTGAATCGGGAAGGACTTCAAAAATCGAAACTTCCCTCTCCGGACTTGGAAGCCTCCTAACTACAGCGACGTAGTCCCCTTCTCTAAGCTCTCCAGCCTGAACCCACTTGAGCTCTCCATCTCTCACGGTGAGGAACCTGTGCTCCCTAGTTGCCACTACCTCAAAGCCAAGCCGGGTTTTAATCCTGAGGCCTTCGCGGTTGTAGGGGACTCTATGTGGCTCCTTGAATTTCACGAACTTCGTCCTGAGGGAGTCTACCCCGGTAATTCCCGAGGCGTCTAACTCCCTAATCTCAACGGGGCCTCCCTCGGTTAGAATCTTCGAGTCTCCGGAGACGCAAACTACGGCCTTAAGCTCCCCACGCTTCAGCTTCTCCTCGACATCGAGGCGAACCTCTCTGGAAAGGCTGGAGTGGTGGGCCTCTATCAACCCCTCAAACTCCGGATAGCGCTTCTTCAGGTTGAAAGCGACTCTCTCGGCACCACTCCTCGTGTTGGTGAAGATGAGCGTCGTTCTGTGATTCCTTATGAGCTCAGCCAAGCGGGAGTAGAGGGCGTCGCTCAGAACGTTCGCCGGGGTGTAAATCAAATCTTCAACGACGCTCTCGACCTTTATCTCGGTCTGCTTGGCAAAGCTCACATCGACTATAAGGCCGGGCCTCGGGTTTCCTTCGTCGTCAAAGCCGAAGATGAACTTGGCTATCTCCTCAAGGGGGTGTATCGTCGCGCTCAGGCCTATCCTCACGAAGTCATTATCGGCCATCTCCTGGAGTCTTTCAACGCTTAACGCGAGGTGTGAACCGCGCTTGTTCTCAGCTAAAGCGTGAACCTCGTCTATTATGAGGTACTTCACCGTCTTCAGCCTCTCGCGGAACTTGGGGGCGTTTAAAGCTATCGCCAGGCTCTCGGGAGTGGTTATGAGTATGTGCGGCGGCTTCCTCACCATCTTGCTCTTCTCGTAGCTTGAGGTGTCGCTCGTCCTTATGCCGACGCGGATTTCGGGCAACTCGTAGCCGAGCTCTTTAGCGACTTCCTTAATCTCTGCTAAAGGCCCTTCGAGGTTGCGCTTTATGTCGTTGTTGAGCGCTCTAAGGGGAGAGACGTAGAGAACGTAGATTTTGTCCTCAAGCTTCCCCTCCTTTCCGAGCAAAATCAGCTCGTTTATCGCTGAGAGGAAAGCGGACAAAGTTTTTCCTGAACCTGTGGGGGAAGAAATCAGCACGTTCTCGCCTTTGTGTATCTCCAGAACGGCGTAGCGCTGGGGAGGGGTGAAGGTTCCGAACTTTCGTCTAAACCACTCCCTAACCGGCTCGCTGAGGATGGAGAATATCTCCTCGTCGGTGTACTCCCTCTCGGCCCATCTTATCCTCTCTTCTCCCATCGCGCCATCGTTTCCCTTTCGGTTTTTAAACTATTCGGTTTCCCTAACAAACTTTTTAAGTCGTGGATTGAACTTAGGGTGGTGCGGTATGGGGGAGAGAGAAAAGATTGAGAGGGTTCTGGCCGAGTTCAACAGGCTTCACGGTAGTGAAGCCAACGCGAGAATAGTTGAGATGAGAGGGGACGAGGTAATTATCGAATTCGAGGGGTCTTTCTGCGCCACCTGCGGGCTCTACGACTACTTTGACGACATCAAGTGGGAGGCGATGGAGTTAGGCCTTGAGCTTGAGCCCGTGGAGGTCATCGAGGCAGAGGAGGACGACTTCGAGCACGGGCGCTACGTGGTGAGATACAAGCTCGGGAGAAAGCCGACTTTAAGGGTGGGCGTTAAGGATTAAAAGGCCCGCGAAGATTTTCCCTCATGAACCTCCTTCATCTCGGGCTCGCTCTCATCCTCCTCTGGGATGGCTACTTTTTCTTCAATTACATAATTAGCCTTTTCCGGAATTATCAAACTAAGGAATGGACTCCCAAAGTTTCCGTGCTGATCCCCGCGTACAACGAGGAAAAGAACATCCTGAAGGCGATAGAATCGGCCTTATCACAGGACTACCCTGACTTTGAAGTGCTCCTAATCGACGATGGGAGTGAAGACAATACCTTCAGGGTTGCGAACTCGATAAAAGATCCAAGACTGAGAGTTTATAGGGTAAAGCACAAAGGAAAGGCTAAAGCCCTCAACTTCGGTCTCTCAAAGGCGAGGGGCGAGGTAATAGTCACCACCGACGCTGACAGCGTCCTTGAAAAAAACGCCGTTAGAGAACTCGTGAGGCGCTTCTACTCCGGCGAAGTCGTCGCCGTCGGCGGTCAGGTTCGCGTTTTGGGGGGTTCCTTCCTCGAAAGGGCCCAGGACGTTGAGCACCTCAGGATAGCTATGTTCAGAAGAGCTAAAGAGCTGGACGACCTGAGCGTTGCCCCCGGGCCGGTTTCGGCCTTTAGGAAGGAGGGACTTGAGGGAAGTGGGGGTTTTGTCGATGATGTTGTCGAGGACTACGCGACCACAAAAGCCCTGAAGGGGCTTGGAAAGGTCGTCTATGCTCCGAGAGCTAGGGCGTGGACTTCCATGCCCCGAAAGCTCTCATCCCTATGGAGGCAGAGAAGGCGCTGGTTTCTCGGCGACCTGAGGAACCTCGGCGGTGGCTTTACAAAGGAATGGGCCTTTCTTATACTCGGCGATCTGGTGGCTCTCCTAGATGTTATCGTTCCGCCATTGTTGGCCATTTCAGGTCTCTGGGAGCTTTTCCTCCTCTGGTGGGGCGTTGAAGTTGTGACGATGCTTCTCCCGACGGCCATCGAGGGCGGAAAGATCTCCGATGCCCTTCTTTTTCCGCTTTACCTCTGGTTCTGGGCCCTCTTTTACTTATCACTTCACCTCTATGGCTACGCGGCTCTACTCGGGGAAAAGGTTTTTAAATAAATGCACAGCTTTGGGCCACATAGACTATATAGACTATAGAGGTGAGTGGATGCTGGGGCTCGTGGCAGCGGCTTTCTTCATGGCATGGGCGATAGGGGCCAATGACAGCGCCAAGGCCGTTGGGACGGCGGTAGGCTCGGGTATAATCGGTTTCAGGAGGGCCGTATTAGTCATAGCCGTCTTCACAACTCTGGGGACCCTTTTGGGGCATTCGGCCGTCTCCTCAACCGTCGCAATGCTGGCCCGGGGTATGTCCGCGGGGAACGTCGTTCTCGTTCTCTTCAGCGCTGGATTAGCCGTTACGCTGGCGAGCCTACTCGGAATGCCCATCTCAACCACCCAGTCCATAATAGGGGCCCTAGTCGGGGCCTCCCTTGCCCTCGGCCTCCCCGTTGACTGGGCGACGGTTATCAAGATAGTCTCAGCTTGGATTCTCTCGCCTCTCGTGGCAGGGCTCTTCGCGATAGCCGTTTACCGCCTCTACCGGCCCGTTCTCAGGAGGATAAAGTGCCTCAAGAACCTCGAACTCACCCAGAAGTGGCTCGTCTTTCTGGCCTCTGCCTACTCGGCATTCAACCTCGGGACGAACGAGCTGGCCAACGTAATGGGGCTTTCAGGCGGTCTTCCCTTTGCAAACCTCTTCCTCTCCACGGCACTGACGATAGGGGCTCTAACCTTCAGCTACGAGGTGATGATGACGGTGGGGAGGGACATCTCTCCCCTCGGGCCGACCTCGGCCTTCGCCAGTCAGTTCGGGGCGTCCCTGGCTGTTACCGTCGCAAACCTCTTCGGTCTTCCTGTTAGTTCAGGTCAGGCAATAGTTGGGGCGATAAGCGGGCTGGGCCTCTACAAGGGCGAGCACGTCAACAGAAAGCTGCTCCTAGACATAGCGAGGAGCTGGATTAGGGCCCCGGTCATAGCGGGTCTCTTGGCCTTTGCTTTCATAAAGCTCTTCTCCGGCTTAGGCTTTTAAACAACCCCCCTCACTTTTCATGGGTGGGAACATGGATTTCAGGTTCGAGGTTAAGGCGAGGGACGCCTCCGGAAGGATTGGGAAGCTGACCGTGAACGGAAAAACGATAGAGACGCCTGCCATAATGCCCGTTGTCAACCCAAAACAGCTCATTGTAACGCCAAGGGAGCTCAAGGAGATGGGCTTCGGCATTATCATCACCAACTCATACATCATCTACAAGACGCCCGAGCTGAGGGAGAGAGCCCTTGAGGTGGGAATTCATAAGCTACTCGACTACGATGGGATAATTGAAGTTGATTCCGGCTCTTTTCAGCTCATGCGCTACGGTGGCGTTGAGGTCAACAACCGAGAAATAATCGAATTTCAGCAGAGAATAGGCGTTGACATAGGCACTTTCCTCGACATACCAACTCCGCCAGACGCTCCGCGGGAGAAGGCGGAGGAAGACCTCAGGATAACGCTGGAGAGGGCGAGAGAGGCAGAGGAGATGAAGGAGATAGCGATGAACGCGGCAGTGCAGGGCTCCACTTACCCCGACCTTAGAACTCACGCAGCTAAAAAACTCAGCGAGATGAACTTTGAAATCCACCCAATAGGTGCCGTCGTCCCGCTGATGGAGAGCTACCGCTACAAAGACCTCGTCGATGTTGTCATCGCCTCTAAGCTTGGCCTTAGGCCTGACAGGCCGGTTCACCTCTTCGGTGCCGGTCATCCAATGATTTTTGCCTTGGCTGTCGCCATGGGAATAGACCTCTTTGATTCTGCTAGCTACGCCCTCTACGCAAAGGACGACCGCTACATGACGCCCGAAGGCACGAAGAGGCTTGAGGAGCTAGAGTATTTCCCCTGCTCCTGCCCGGTCTGTTTCCGCTATACACCTCAAGAGCTCAGGGAGATGCCCAAGGAGGAGCGGACTAGGCTTTTGGCAATCCACAACCTCTGGGTTATTAGGGAGGAGCTCAACAGGGTAAAGCAGGCGATAAAGGAGGGAACCCTCTGGGAGCTGGTGGATGAAAGGGCGAGAAGCCATCCGAAGCTCTTCGCTGCCTACAAGCGCTTGCTTGAATACAGGGATTACCTTGAGAAGAACGAGCCGGTAACGAAGGCTTCCGCTTTCTTCAAGGTGAGCGAGGAATCCCTGAGGTGGCCGACGGCGGTGAGAGCCAGGGAGAGGGCCGAGCGGGTCAAAGGAAAATTCCCGGAGACTATAAACCACCCGATATTCGGTGAGATTCCAAAATACCTGAGCCTGAGCTACCCCTTCGCCCAGAGCGAGGGTGAAGTGGACTTCAAGATAGAGAAGCCCACGAAGGATGAGGCAAGGAATTACATCATGGCCGTTGCGGAATACCAGTTCGGTGAAGGAGCAGGCGAAGCCTTCAAAGATGCCTTCGTCGAGCTGTCGAGGAAGACGGGCATGCCGAGGCAGATTAAGGCGAAGGGGAAGCACCTCGCTACCTTTAGGGCGGAGGACGGCCTCTTAACGCTTGGGATTGAGGGGGCGAGGAGGCTCCATGAAGTTCTCCCCTTCCCGAGAATGCGCGTTGTGGTCAATGGCGACGCTGAACCCTTCGCGAGGAAGGGAAAGAACGTCTTCGCGAAGTTCGTGGTGGATGCCGACCCCGGGATAAGGCCCTACGACGAGGTTCTGGTAGTAAACGAGAAGGACGAGCTTCTCGCGACGGGCCAGACGCTCCTTAACGGCGAAGAACTTAAGGTTTTTCAGAGCGGACTGGCCGTTAAGGTGAGGAGGGGAGTGGAGAAGTAGAAAATTTTATAACCCACCTCCCTTTCCTTATTCCGGGCGGGCCCGTGGTCTAGATGGTCATGACGCCACCCTTACAAGGTGGAGGTCCGGGGTTCGAATCCCCGCGGGCCCACCAGCACGAACCACGAATAGAAGATTAAACACCGCTTCTAAGCGTTCAAACTCAATCGAAGTTTACCACACCCCTTTGAACAGTACGCATCTAACCTTCGCAAGAGGAATATCCCTAATCTGCTTTTTGCCAGATCTCCCTAACCCAGTATTTCAATTCTCCTAAAGTCTTATTGCAACTTAAGTCCTTCAACTGACTCCATATTGATCACCTCTGGTTTCAATTCTCCTAAAGTCTTATTGCAACGAAGCTGTTGATCTGTCTGAAGTCGTCGAGCTTTGCGTTTCAATTCTCCTAAAGTCTTATTGCAACAGGAGTGAGCGATCAACGAAGACCAGCTGATCCTCAAGTTTCAATTCTCCTAAAGTCTTATTGCAACCTATCTCATCCCAACCGACGTTGATGTGAGCATAGGTTTCAATTCTCCTAAAGTCTTATTGCAACGATTTCCTCAACGTAGATCCCACGACTGCCTTTGCGTGTTTCAATTCTCCTAAAGTCTTATTGCAACCTCGAAGAGAGCGAGAAGAAAGTCACGATTTCCCAAACGTTTCAATTCTCCTAAAGTCTTATTGCAACCTCGTAGTTCGTTCTGAGCTTTGAGCGATTGACATCGTTTCAATTCTCCTAAAGTCTTATTGCAACTTTAAACTGGACTGTCGCGAGAAAACTCGCGGAGAACTGTTTCAATTCTCCTAAAGTCTTATTGCAACTTGAGAACTCTCTCGCACGCGAGGTGGGATAAGAAAGCTGTTTCAATTCTCCTAAAGTCTTATTGCAACTATGTTTCAGACGTTGATTCTCTGATGATGCAGTACTGTTTCAATTCTCCTAAAGTCTTATTGCAACAATACGCTCGCTCATGAAGAAGATTCTGAGCATGTTGTTTCAATTCTCCTAAAGTCTTATTGCAACAGTGCACCGGTACGTTTACGCTGTGAAGCGCGCTTCTGTTTCAATTCTCCTAAAGTCTTATTGCAACTTAGGAAGATAAAGGCCTTCGCCGACGAGCACATCAGTTTCAATTCTCCTAAAGTCTTATTGCAACGCAGCAGAGGAGGTTTTCACGGCTGCCATCAAGTCGGTTTCAATTCTCCTAAAGTCTTATTGCAACGGCTGAACCGCGCGCCCATCTTCCCGACGATTCCATGTTTCAATTCTCCTAAAGTCTTATTGCAACATGTACAGGATTCGCCGTTCGCTTCGTCCCGACAACCGTTTCAATTCTCCTAAAGTCTTATTGCAACGAGATGGAGAGATTTATATTCTTGGGGTGGGACAAAGAGTTTCAATTCTCCTAAAGTCTTATTGCAACAAAGTGACAATCAACGACGTGTATGCATATACCTCAGAGTTTCAATTCTCCTAAAGTCTTATTGCAACTTTTCCAGAACCTTTCCCGTGTGACCAACCCCAAACACGTTTCAATTCTCCTAAAGTCTTATTGCAACTTTGATGATACTTTTAGGCCCGTCGCAGTGAATAACTGGTTTCAATTCTCCTAAAGTCTTATTGCAACGCAGGCACTACAAGTAGCACACCTTCTTCTACTCGCGCCGTTTCAATTCTCCTAAAGTCTTATTGCAACAGGGCGACTTTTTCCTCCGTTCGCCCAATAAAAGAATAAGAACACCCGGATTTTATAAGCTTTTCTACAAAGGGGACTTGAAAAAACCTCGAAAAGCCTGCGTTATCGTCCGTTAGAGGCTGGGAACTTGGCAGCAGGGGGTGTTTTCCAGCGTATTTTTCCGAATGAACATCTCTATTCACAAGACTTCCGGGACACTTGGAGGGGCTAAAAATGAATAAAACCCGTTTTAAACCCTTAAATTCAAAAACGAGTGGATTTCCATGAGGAGAATCTGTGCTTCCGCCTCTCTCCAGCCCCCATTTAAAACTTCGAAAAAATTTCGTTACAATTCTTCGGACAAACGTTACAACTTGTTTGATAATAACTTCTGGTTACTAAAGACTTCCAGAGCGTGCTAAACCGACTAAACCGTTAAAAACCTAAAACATACCCCTTAAATTCCAGAAGGAAAGCGCTCATCGTGATATAACCTCAAAGCCCAGCTCCCTGAGCTTCCAGATTATCTCCATTGGAAAGCCGACGACGTTGTAGTAGTCTCCCCTTATCCACTCGATGAAGAGGCCCCCAAGCCCCTGTATTCCATATGCACCCGCCTTGTCCATCGGCTCACCCGTTCTTATGTATTCCCTTATCAGCTCGTCGTCGAGCTCTCTGAACTTGACCTCCGTAACGACCTTCCCGCAGTGTTCCCCGCTGGAGTGGATTATACAGTAACCTGTTGTAACCCTGTGAACCCTTCCGCTGAGGGTTTTCAGCATCCTGTACGCCTCTTCCTCGTTCCCCGGCTTCCCGAGGATTCTCCCGTCTATGCTCACGACGGTGTCGGCTCCAATAACAGTTCCGCCAACTCTGGAATAGACCTCCCTCGCCTTCCTCCTGGCCAGTTCGAGCGCAACCTCCGTCGGGTCGGTGAGGGAGCACTTCTCGTCGGCGTTACTCGGTATCACCGCGAAGTCCCTTATGAACCTCGCCAGTATCTCCCTCCTCCTCGGTGATGCGGATGCAAGCACAAGCATGACCCAACCTCCGAAAATGCATTAAAGGGGAAGACAAAAGGTAGGGGGGCGATGACGAGAATTTCGCTAGCTGAGGAGTGATGACTACCCTCGCAGCCGAGCCTAAGCCAGGCACTCCTCGACTCCCTTCATCATGCACTCGATGTCCCTCTCGAACTCCAGAACGGAACAGCGGTTTCCGTCTATCGGCGGGCAGTCCTCGCCAATCCTCCTGAGCTTAACGTGGACGATGCCCTTCTTCCCTTCCTTCTCGACGGTGTATTTTCTGTAGAGGACATCACACTCCTCCCCCTCAGGCTCTTCGTAGGACTCGACGTTAAAGCTCGCCCTCAGGGCCCTGTCGATGCCGTTGATTATCTCCATCGCTATGTCGTAGCTCCTGTCGCCGACTATGAGCGGGACGCAGACGTGCTCAAGCTCGTGCTTGCCAAAGGGGTGGAAGCTCTCCGGAATGACAACGACGTCGTACCTCATGGAACCACCAGGGTAAGAAGGGTGGGAACGTTAAAAAGTTGATTGTTCAGCCGGCGAGCCTTACAAGGAAGGCGTAGAGGGGGTAGAGGAAGGCCGAGGCCATTATGACTCCCCCGAGGAGTATCCAGAGGAGATTTGCCTTCAGAAGCCCCGCAACGCTGAGTAAGAAACCGAGGAGAAAGGCCAGACGGACAACGTTCCTATCGTTCGGGGTTTTCATGAAACCACCGTGTTAAGTTTGAAAAAGAGGTAAAAAGGGTTTCGCCCCCTCATGTGCTGGCCCATATCGGTATCCCGGCCTCGATGAGCCTCTTCAGTTCTTTCCCTATCGGCGTGCTCTTGCTGACCTTGACGAGGCCCTTCTTGCTCGGCGTTGCCGTGAAGACGTACTGCTCCCCACCGTAGAACTTAAGCGGTTTTTTCGCATAGTCAGGCGAGACTCTGAGGACGATCGTTTTCTTCTTCTCCTCGACTTCAACCGGTATCTTCTCCTTCGGCTTCTCAGCCTCGCGCTCGGCGAAGCTCTTGACGTCTATGCTTATCCCTATTTTCTTCTCAAGCTCGGTGATGCGCTTGCCCTTCTTGCCGATTATCGCCGGGATGTCGAACTCATCGGCATATATCACAGCTTTGTGCGGGCTCACTATCTCGACCTCGGCATAGACATCAGGCAGGAACTTCTTTATCTCCTGCTTGAGCCTCTTCTCGGCGAGCTTCAAAGCGGGAGCCTTCTCCTCCTTCTTCACAGGGACTACACTTACCTCCTCGCCGTAGGTGTATATCTCGTACTCCAGTTCGCCGGTCTCGAAGTCCCTGACCTCTATTACAGGCCTCGCTAGGTCTTCCTCCTTCATACCGCTCGGGACTTTGACGAGGTACTCCAGCGTCAGAACCTTCGCAACCCTACCGGCCTTGATGAAGATGACCGTATCGACTATCTGAGGTATCATTCCCAGCTCGACCCTGCCGATGAAGCGCTGGACGGCATCTATGGGCTTGGTCGCGTGAACCACTCCCACCATTCCGACTCCGGCCAGCCTTAGGTCGGAGTAAATCTTGAAGTCGCTCGTCTTCCTCATCTCGTCGAATATCGTGTAGTCGGGCCTAACCAGTAGGAGTATATCCCCCGTCAGCTCCATCCTCCCGCTCAAGGCTGTGTACTGTGTTATCTCCTCGCTAACCTGTAAATCCCTCGGCTTTTCCATGGTCTTGACGATCTTGCCCATACTCGCGTACCACTCCGCTAAGGCCTGAGCGAATGTCGTCTTGCCCTCGCCCGGAGCGCCCGCTATAAGAATGCCCTGGGCCTTGTCCTTGAGCCTCTCCAAGAGCCTCTCGCTCAGCTCGTAGTCCTCTATGCTGAGTTTCGTTACAGGCCTAACGGCGGTTATCTCAATCCTGTCCGCGAAGGGTGGCTTGGCTATAACGATGCGGTAGTTCCTCAGCTGAACGACGGTAGCTCCGGGTTCGTCTATCTCTATAAAGCTCTCCGGGTCGCGCCTGGCGCGCTCGACGATGTCATCGGCTATCTCTTCAAGCTCCTCATCCGTTAGAGGCTCATCCCTGACGGGAACGAGCTTCCACTCGCCGGGTTTTCCCTTCTTGGCGAGCGGTCTTATGCCGGCCTTCAGGTGGACGCTCATGGTTGTTTCATCAAAGAAGTCCTCAAGGCGGTGCCTCACCTCTTTTCTGGCCGTGAGGTAGATTACGTCTATGCCCTTGGCTATCGCGACGTCCCGCTGAACCTGATCGCCCGTCACCAGGGTGGCACTCAGCGTCCTAGCGGTCTCGCGCACCATATGGTCTATTTCGCCAGCTTTAGCTCTTCTAATCTGCCAGAGCTCGGGTCTCTCGCCGTAGAATTCAAGGAGTATCTCGCCCCTGTCCGCCATGTCGCGGAGTTTTTTGAGCTCCTCAAGGCCGACGTGGCCTATGGCCTTCCCCTCGTTGGCCTGGTGCTCTATCTCAGCTATAACTGCCTCGGGAACTACCACTTTCACTTTCTCACCCAAAGTTGAGAGGAACTGGGTCAGCCTTCCGTCAACTATCACGCTCGTGTCCGGCACGAATACCCTCATTTCTCTCACCAAGTTGAGCCTCGGCTAAAGGTTCATAAAGGTTTAGGAGAAAAGTGAGCGGGTGGGAACATGGGCCGTTTAATCTCGATAGCCTCCGGCAAGGGGGGAACCGGGAAAACCACAACTACCGCTAACCTCTCGATAGCCCTCGGGAAGATGGGTTATAAGGTTCTCGCAATTGACGCAGACCTGACGATGGCGAACCTCAGCCTGGTGATGGGTATAGACGACGCCGAGACGACAGTACACGACGTTCTGGCCGGAAGCGCCGACATTACCAAGGCTGTTTACCAGACGAGCTATGAGAACGTCTACCTCGTGCCGGCAGCGGTTGACTGGGAGCACGTCCTCAGGGCCGACCCCCGAAGACTTCCGGGGACGATAAAGCCCCTCAAGCCACACTTCGACTTCATTCTCATCGACTGCCCCGCTGGCCTCCAGATGGACGCTATGAACGCCATGATGAGCGGCGAGGAGGTAATCCTCGTCACAAACCCCGAAATCTCGTGCATCACAGACACGATGAAGGTGGGAATAGTTCTCAAGAAGGCCGGCCTAGCAGTCCTCGGCTTCGTCCTCAACCGCTACGGCAGGAGCGAGAACGACATACCCCCCGATGTCGCGGAAGAGGTAATGGAGGTTCCCCTCCTCGTCGTCGTCCCGGAGGACCCGAAGGTCAGGGAGGCAACGCTTGAGGGGGTTCCGGTCGTTGAATATGCACCTGACTCGGATGGTGCCAAGGCCTTCTTCGAGCTGGCCGAGAAGGTCACCAAGATAGCCGGCTTCAAGGCAAGGGTGATGGGATGATAGTTGCTTTCGTCGGAACGGCCGGCAGCGGAAAGACAACGCTGACGGCGGAGTTCGGCAGATACCTTGAGGAGAACGGCTATACTGTGGAGTACGTCAACCTCGACACGGGCGTTAAAAAGCTCCCGTACAGGCCGAGCGTTGACGTCAGGGAGGACGTAACTGCCTGGGAACTCATGGAGGAGGGATTGGGTCCGAATGGGGCGATAGTGAAGAGCTACGACCTTCTGGTTCCAAAGGTAAGTGACTACTCGCGCAGGATGAGGGGGCTGGCAGAGGGAAGCGACTATCTGCTCATAGACACGCCCGGCCAGATGGAGACCTTCCTCTTCCACGAGTTCGGGGTCAGTCTCATGGAGGACTTCCCGGATGCCCTAAGCGTTTACCTCTTCTCCCCCGAGATACTGAGGAAGCCGGCCGATTTCTGCTTTGCCCTCTTCTTCGGCCTTATGATAGACCTCCGCCTGGGCACCACCACCGTGCCGGCGCTCAGCAAGGTTGACACCGTCGATGACCTTGACGAGATTAGGAAGTACCTCGACGACGTTGGGTACCTCACCGCGAGGCTGAAGTTCGAGTCCTCAACCCAGGGGCTTCTGGCTTACAGGCTCTGCTCCAGTTTGCCCGAGATAGCCCCGCCTACGAGGGTTCTATACCTCTCGGCGAAGACGAGGGAGGGCTTTGAAGACCTCGATACCGTAGCCTACGAGCACTACTGCACCTGCGGTGACCTGACCTGAACGGGCGTTCAGAAAGTCTGGTAAAATTGGAAAACTATTCCAGATGGGAATGGACAAGGCTTTTTCAGTGACCAATTAACGGCAGAGGGGATGCGAGATGTGCCTCATAGCCGGAGGGATTGGCGAGAACCTCAGGGAAAAGTTCATCGGGATGATAGAGGCAGGAAAGCACCGCGGACCGGACGGCTTTGGCGTGTGGACGGACTCAGGCGTGCTAAAATCCAGCGACTTCTCCCGGATTGAAGAAGTTCCCGAGGGGAAGATAGGCATTCTCCAGTGCCGGCTCGCAATGACCGGCTCCAAGTCCTTCATTCAGCCCTTCGTTAACGAGCTGGCCCTTGTTCACAACGGCGAGGTCTACAATCACCGCGCCATTAGGGAATACCTTGAGGGTAAGGGCGTGTCCTTCGAGAGCGACGTTGACAGCGAGGTAATCCTCCGCCTCCTTGAGTTCCTCTCCCGGGAGGCCAGCTTTCCGAGGGCTGTGAGGGAGCTGATGTCATGGCTTGAGGGTGACTACGCCGTGGCCTTCTCGGATGGAGGGAGGCTCTACCTCTTCCGCGACCCAATCGGCGTAAGGCCCCTCTACTTCTCACCGAGGGGCTTCTTCGCGAGCGAGAAGAAGGTTCTGTGGGCGATTGGGGAGAGGGCAGTTCCCGTTGAGCCCGGGGAGATAGTAGCCCTCGACGGGCACTCTGTGAGGAGGGCGAGGCTCTTCTCGCCCGAGAGGCTCAAGGGTAGGGGGCTTTCGGAGGGGAGTGTCCTCAGAGGGCTGGAAAAGCTCCTCGACTACTCGGTAAGGGTTAGAACAACCAGAAAAACTGGAGTCCTTTTCTCCGGTGGACTGGACAGCACGATAGTGGCTTTTCTTGCCTCAAGGCACTCAGATGTCGTCCTCTATACGGCCGGTACCGAGGGAAGCCATGACGTTGAATGGGCGGGTAGGGTTGCCGACCACCTCGGACTGCCTTTGAGGGTGGAGACCTTTGACCTCGAACTTCTCAGGGAGGAGCTTCCGAGGATTGCATTCGCTATAGAGGAGCCGAACCCGATGAACCTCGCGATAGCAGTTCCCCTCTATTTCGCCACGAGGCTCGCAGGCAACGACGGCGTGAAGGTCATCCTCACCGGCCAGGGGGCAGACGAGCTGTTCGGTGGCTACGCAAAGTACCTTGAGAGGCCTTGGCTCATGTGGGAGGATTTGCTCACCCTTGCCGAGAGGAATCTGGCGAGGGACGACAAGGTGGCGATGCTCAACGGGGTTGAGGGAAGGTATCCGTTCCTCTCCCTGCCCGTTGTCAGGCTCGCCCTGAACGTCCCCCCAGAGCTCAAGTTGAGTAATGGGAGAAAGCTCATCCTGAGAAAGCTCGCCAGGAAGCTCGGACTGCCAGAGTGGATAGCGGAGAGGCCGAAAAAAGCTGCCCAGTACGGTAGCGGAGCCCAGAAGTTGCTGGAAAAGCTTGCCAAAGAGAAAAAGCTCCGCCTCAGGGAATTCGCCCGGGAGCTTTTTGAGGGGGCTCTTTCCAAACGCTTTTTAATCCCTTCTCCAACTCCTCCCCATGAGAATCCTGATGGTGGGCCACTACCCCCCGCACGGGGGAGGCGTCGCGAGGCACGTGGACAACCTCGTCAGGCACCTGAGGAAGAGGCATGAGGTTCACGTCTTGACCTACGGCCCCGTTAAGCCGAGGGACTTTGAGAGAGACCTCGTGCATCAAGTTAGAGTTCTACCCGTTTACGGCCTCAGGGGAACGGGTTTTGCCTTTCTCGGCTCTAAGCTCATAGCGGAGCTCCATAGGGAGGTTGGCTTCGATATAATCCACGCCCACTTCGTCGGGACGACGAGCTTTGCGGGAGTCCTTGCAAAGGAAAAGACGGGCCTTCCCCTCGTGGTTACCGCTCACGGGAGCGACCTAGTCCATACAGCCAGACTGGCCCTCGGGAGGTTCTACGTAGAGAGAACGCTGAGGGAAGCGGACGCGGTGATAGCGGTCAGCCACTTCCTCGCGAGGCGTGCCATCGAGCTTGGGGCCGGAGAAGTGAGGGTCATACCCAACGGCATCGAGATTGAGGGCTTCCCCGGGAGGAGAAAGTACGTGACCTTCATCGGTGCCCTGAGGGACTACAAAGCCCCCGAGGTCTTCCTTGAGCTTGCAGAGCACTTTCCCGGGAGGGAGTTTCTGGTCGTTGGCGAAGGCCCCCTCAGGGGAAAGCTCGAAAGGGAAGCTCCCCCCAACGTCCGATTTTTAGGTTATAGGAAAGACGTCGGGAGGGTTCTCTCGGAGAGCGCCCTCCTTGTTCTGCCTTCAAAGCGGGAAGGTTTCGGACTCGTCATCCTTGAGGCCAATTCCCTCGGCGTTCCGGCCGTGGGGAGGAGAACCGGCGGAATCCCCGAACTCATACGGGAGGGCAAGAATGGCCTGACGTTCGAAGACTTCGGAGAGCTCGTGGAGGCTGTAAAGACCCTCCTTGAGCCGAAAACAAACAGGAAAAGCGGTGCAATCGGGAAGAGGGTTGCGGAGCTCTACTCCTGGGAGAGGGTCGCGAGGGACGTTGAGGCCCTCTACCGCTCCGTTTTGAGATAGTTTTTTAACCGCCTTTCAGAGCCATCTCCGGTGAGAACATGACGGTTGTAATCAACATGCGAGACGGGGTCGATGAGAGGAAGATAAAGGTGGCCGCGAGGTTCATACTTGAGGGCAAGCTGGTGGCCTTCCCGACCGAGACCGTTTACGGCCTCGGCGCTGACGCCCTCAATGCTTCGGCCGTGAGAAGGATATTCGAGGCCAAGGGGAGACCGGCCGATAACCCCCTGATAGTCCACATAGCGGAGTTCAGCGACCTTGAGAGGCTCGCACGCGAAATCCCTAGGGAGGCAAAGCTTTTGGCCAAGAGGTTCTGGCCTGGTCCTCTCACGATGGTTCTCCCAAAGGCGGAGGAAGTTCCCGACGTCACCACCGGAGGACTGGACACGGTGGCGGTGAGAATGCCGGCCCACCCGATAGCGCTCGCCCTCATAAGGGCCAGCACGCCGATAGCTGCACCCTCAGCGAACATAAGCGGAAAGCCCAGCCCCACACTGGCGGAGCACGTGGTGGACGACTTCTACGGGCGCATAGAGGCCATAATCGACGGCGGCGAGACAAAGGTTGGGGTGGAGTCAACGGTGATAGACCTCACCTCGGAGAGCCCCATCCTTCTTAGACCCGGTGGCCTGCCACTGGAGGAGATAGAGAGGGTCATCGGAGAGGTCAAGATACACCCGGCGGTAATTGGGAAGATGGTCGACGTCGCCCGGTCGCCGGGTATGAAGTACAGGCACTACTCACCGGAGGCCCAGGTCATAGTGGTCGAGGGAGAGAGGGAGAGGGTCAGGAGAAAGATAGCCCAGCTCGTTGAGGAATACCGTTCGAAAGGCTACCGCGTTGGGGTCATGGGGACGGAGGAATACGGGGCGGATGAGTTCTTCAACCTCGGGAGGAGCGAGGAAGAGGTCGCCAGAAACCTCTTCAAAGCCCTGAGGGAGCTGGACAAGAGAGGAGTTGACGTCATAATAGCCGAGGGGGTCGAGGAGAGGGGCCTCGGTCTGGCCGTGATGAACCGCCTTAGGAAGGCCTCCGGTTACCGGGTGATCAGGGTTTAGGCAACGCTTAAATATCGAGCCGGCGAAAAGAATAAACGATGCGAGTGGGTATAAGGGGTGAGGAATTTGGTTTTACCCGGCGTAGATTCACCACCCGAGGAGCTTGAAGAGCTTGGATTCAGCTATATTAAGGAGGGTAAATTGAAGGAGGGCCTCAGGCTTATTCTCCGGGCAGCCAAGGCATATGAGGATAAGGGGCGAAAGGAAGACGCCGCGAGACTCTACAGGTACTTCGGCTACGTTCTGGCCAAGAGAGCGGGTAAAGAGAAGGGCAAACCCCCCCTTTTGAAGGCATCCTACCTCTACATAGACCTCATAGAGGCTGAAATCGTTAAGCCCGAGGTTGACGTTGACGTTTTAGATGACTACTGCTCCAACGTCCTTGAGATTTTTGCGTTTCTAAACGATGGAAAACTCCTAACAAAGTATACAAGAGAGTTCGCCACGATATACGAAGACCTCGGCGCCTCCTATGAGGAAAACAACGACATAAAAATGGCTATAAGAGCCTACGAGTCGGCCTTCAGGTATTACAAGATGATGGACGACGAGGAGAACTACAAGAGGCTCGCGGAGAAGCTCATAACCCTCTACGGCCAGCTGGCGGAGGAAATGCTCTCCAAGGACCGTGTAAGCGAGGCCGCGGAAGCCTTCTACGAACTGGCGCGATACACCCGTGTTATTTTTGGCTACGACATCCACTACATAGAGATGATGGATACAGCAGCTAGAAACTTTGAAAAGGCCAGCAAACTGGCCTACTCCTTTGGGGATCTCGACGGGACGACGAGCTACCTTGTAAAATCCCAATACTCATACATGCTCGCGAGAAACTTCAACAGGATGAAGCTCATAGGCCTGAACACGGCGAGGATGCTCTATCAGGTCATAAGCGCCCACCAGGGAAGCGGGGAATACGGGATTGCGGCGCTCAAGACAATGGAGCTGGCCGAGGCCCTCCTCGGGATCGGGAAGGTGAAGGAAGGGCTTGAGGCCTACAAGAATGCCCTCGACCTCAAGGCCGACCTCAGCTTCAAGGTCAGGGTTAGGCTTGCAATCCTTAAGAACTACGCCGCTCAAAAGGCATCAAACGAGATACTTGATGAGGTTGACCTGATTGAATACCAGCTCAAAAAGAAAAAACCGGCCAAGGCCCTTGAAATAGCGAACAGGACAATGGAGAAGATAGGGGAGATAAGGGATCTCCTAAGGATTCTCACGGAGGCGGAGGGTTACTACTGACCCCTGAGTTCGGCCCTTGGAAGCGGAACGTGGTATGGAACCCTCATCTCCTTTGCTATTATCATGAGCATCGGGGACAGCTCCGTGGTAAGGAAGTTCGCGACCTCGACCATGAGGACGGGGTCTATCTTCTTCTCATCCTCCCATAGTGAGAGTATTTCATCAATCCTGTCCCTTTTGGGAGGTATGTAGAGGAGCGAGCCTTTAACCGAGGCCTTCGCAATGTCTGGCCTGTATTCGACCTCAAAATCGAAGAGAACGTCTATACCCGAGACCTTGCCGTTGGGGGTCATCATCTCTCCAAGTCTGAGGTCCTTTATGGTGGGCGAAATCTTTACCTCGATCTGCCCCGGCGGGACGGCCTTGACGTTCTTTTCAAAGCTGACGCCCTGAATGTTGTATCCGAGCACCGGCATTTTTCTCACCACACCAACTTCACGAGCCCATATAAAACGCTATCGGTAGGGATTTAAGGAGGCTCGACGAAAAGACACCGATGCCGAGGGAAAAGGTCGTCAGGATATGGGATGAGAGGGAAGTGGTCTATTCGCCGAAAAGATGGCGCTACCTCTGGGAGAAGCGCGAGAAGGCACTCCGGATTATGGAACGCCTTTCCCAGTTCGACCCACAGCTCTACGGCAGTGTAGCTAGGGGAGACGTGAGAAAAGACAGCGACATAGACATCTTCATCCCGCTAAAGGTTCCGAGCTACCTGATTGAGCTGGCCCTTGAGGGCCTCGTGAGGAGGAGAAAGATAGTGATGGCAACGCCCTGGCATCTCATCAAGGGCGTCATCGAGATAGACGAGGAAACGACCGTTACCTTCCCGCTGATCGAGCCAACAGACAGGGAGCTGGAGTTCTACCGCTGGGGAGGGACGATTGACCTGTGGGGAGTCAAAACCAGGGAGCGCGTCCCCGGGGTGAACAAAAAGCTGATCCTCATAATTCCCACGGAGAGGGGGCACGTTGAGAGGGAAGTCGTCGGTAGGGAGAGCGAGGTCTCGAAAATCCTTGGGGTGAGCGTTGACATAGTCAGGGAGCGCGTCCACGTCCTCACGAGAAGGGACAGAATCGGGAGAACGGGAATTTACCTCAACGAGGAAGTGCCCGACTGGATGAGCTTTGAAGAGGCCCTGAAAATCATCGCCGACCGCGACCCGAACGTGAGGAGGAAGGTTAGAGAAAGGGGAGGGGTTTAGAAATCGTCAAAACAGACAAGATGTAAATCAGGAACCACTTAACACCATCATCCCCTCGAGCTGAAATAACCCGCTATTGTTGAGAGACTGAACTTGAGATAATCCTCAAAACCCTTCTTGTCCAGTATTATGAATGGCGCCTTCTCAGGGTCAGTTATCAATCGGGATGTGATGCCACGTTTATTCATGTCCGCGAGTACTTCCGCGACCGCACTATCGCTCAGTTCCAGCTTTTGTAGAAGCTCCTCATAGACTTTTCTGGCTACACCAGAGTCATATATTTCGCCAACCCTGAGAATGGTGTAGAGTACACCAAACTTTTGGGCATAATACCCCAGGTTGGCCTGGTGTTTTGTCTTTGTCATGAAGTATTGAAAGACCTCTATTGGGGCTTTGAAAACATCATATATTGACTCACCACGGGAATTCCTTTCCGTGTCCTGGATCGCCAGACCATATCTTTCAAGTTCGCTGAAGAATCTGAGAGCATCATCTCTCAACGCTGTTTTCACGAGGAAGTTCGAGAACATCAAGATAGCAGGGTTCTCAGGAGGCTCTATGTATCCCACATCGAAATAGCTGTACCTACCGAGTACTCTTACATTCTTTGCCGCCTTGAGTATTGGATCTTCCTTTTTGGTATATCCACCGCCTGCTGGTGGTGTGTACCCATATTCTTTGAGAACAATCTCAAGTGAGAAGTGGTTTAGTGTATACCAAAGCGACCCGTAAAGTATTATCCATAGCTTATCGCCGTATTCTCTGGCGAGTTCCTCAAGCTCCGCCTTGTGCTCTCTGATACGTTTGAGAATAAGCTCGTGTCCAGCTTTCAGTCCCCTTTCACTTGGGCTTGCGAAAGCTTTTCTGGCGTATCCAGTTCCTTTCCTTGAGATATCAACCAAATTGAGTCGTTGGAGGATAGATAGAACCTGTGGTCTTATATTCACACTCTCATACTCATTTGGAGCCGTTGGACCGGTCATTGGATTGTAATGAACGCGGACTTCCACGGGGAGGTCCCTTGAGATATAGATCTTACCGAGTGCATTCAGAACATCATCAGCAAAGTTCTCAAGACCGTATTCCTCAAGCTCTTCAATTATACTGTTGATTTCTCTCTCCGAGGCACCAACAAAAACCTCCGGTGGTTTCTCTTCGTTTGTCCTGGAGAAGTAGGGGTAATCTGATGGTACACCAAGGTCTCTCCGAAGTTCGTGTTCAAAAGAGTCTATGTCAAGTACTTTTATCCTCTTTCCATCAACTACAACCTCATCAACTTTTTTGAGTGTCTCAGGACGATGATATACCTGTAATCGTAGTTGTTCATAGCCAGTTTTTTTGCATCTCTGGCCACATCACCAGTATCAACAATCTCAACACCAACAATTGTGTTTCCTTTCCTTCCGACGACATCGGCCCGGCCCCAACCACCCTCTGGTATGCGGGCTGGTGCTTCAGAACTTGCGGTAAATCCGTAGAAACGAAGGAGGTTTACCACACTCTCTTTTACAACATCGTGCCATGTTTTTCTCATTCTTTCGGGATTCATGGAAGGTCACCAGTCTACTTTCCTTTCCTTGTGAATATAATCTTTTCCGTTGTCAGATATTATCGAGAATTCTTTATCCAGCAGGATATAATCCTGTCTCATCTTTTTGTCTTATCAGGTCTCAGATAAAAGGCCAGAAAACAAATGGAGAAGATCGTATTTCTGGGGGTAAACGAGTTTATGTTTGAGGAAGCAAAGAGGAGAATACTAGATGAATACAGCCTCCTGCCAAACGACATCATTATACCTGCGACTGCAGATTTTTCAGATGCTCTGTATTTATAACGCTCAATTCAGATTTTATCGAGACATGCGAGAAGAAGACATCAAACCAATAACTTCTCTTGGGAATCTTAAAAATGGAGCAATAAGGAGTAGACTAAAACTCAACCCTGGCAGCACTTCCCTTTCATGCTGGCCGGTAAAATCTCCTTGAAGCCCGTGTACTTCCAGAGAACCTTCGGGAGCTTGACGACGCCTTCCTCCGTCTGGTGGTTTTCCAGGATAGCGACGATGGCCCTTGAGGTCGCTATTGCCGTCGAGTTCAGCGTGTGGACGAAGCGCGGCTTCTCGTGGGTCTTGTCCCTAAAGCGGATGTTTAAGCGTCTCGCCTGCCAGTCGGTGCAGTTGCTGGCTGAAACGACTTCCCTGAACTTGCCCTGCCCTGCCATCCAAGCCTCGATGTCGTATTTCTTCGCTGCCACGTAGCCGAGGTCGCCGGTGCAGATGTTTACGACGCGGTAGGGAATCTCAAGGGCCTGGAAGAGCTCCTCCGCGTTGGCTATGATCTTCTCGTGCCAGTCCCAGCTCTCCTCCGGGCGCGAATAGACGAACTGCTCGACCTTGTGGAACTGGTGGACGCGGAAGATTCCCTTGGTGTCCTTTCCGGCAGTGCCAGCTTCCTTCCTGAAGCAGGGTGAAACGCCAACGTAGAGGAGCGGCAGGTCCTTTCCGTCGAGTATCTCGTTGGCGTGCATCCCAGCCAATGGGTGTTCAGCCGTCGGGATGAGGTAGAGGTCTTCGCCCTCAACCTTGTAGATTACGTCCTCGAAGTCCTCGAAGGTAGTTGCTCCCTCTTCCACGAAGCGCCTGACCATGTAGGGCGGTATCACCGGGGTAAAGCCCTTCTCTATGAGTTTGTCCAGGGCGAAGCGAATAAGTGCCAAATCGAGGATGACCAGCTCGTTGAGGAGGTAGTAGAACCTTGCCCCGCTCACCTTCGCGGCCCTCTCAAGGTCGGCTCCCCTCAAAAGTTCGAGCATGTCAACGTGAAGCCTTGGTTTCCAGCTTAAGACCTCGTACTCCATCTTCCCGAGGCTCTGCTCCTTAAAGCTTTCAAGGAAGCCCTCCCAGACCTTAGCCTTGCCCCAGAACCTTATCGGGACGTTGTCCTCGTCGCTTTCTCCAACAGGGACGCTCTCGTGGGTGATGTTTGGAAGCCTCCAGAGGTAGTAGTCGATTCTCTTCTTCAATTCCTCGACTTCCTTTTCGAGTTCCTCAATCTGCTTCACTATCTCGTTGCTCCTTGCGAGTAAATCGTCTATTGGCTCCCCGGCCTTCTTGCGCTTGCCTATCTGTATGGCCAGCTGGTTGCGCTCCTTTCTCAGGGCGTTTATCTTCTTCAGGTTCTCGCGCCATTTTCTGTCCAGTTCAAGGATTTCGTCAATCCATTTGACCTTCTCGGTTTCGCCCCTCTTGAGGAGGTCTTTCTTTACCAGCTCCGGCTTTTCGCGGATGAGCTTTATGTCGAGCATAGCCAACACCTAAGGTTGAGAAACGAGCGGGACTTTAAAAAAGGTTTTGATGGAAATTGGAGGAATGGAAAGTCAGCCAAAGAATGTTACCTCGACCTCTTCCCCAGCCTCAAGTATCTCCACGTTCTCCGGGACCTCGATGAAGCCGTCGGCCTCGACAAAGCTCGTCACAGCCCCGCTTCCCTTGAGAATTGGAACGGCTTTTTCGCCTTCGATCTTAACTGGAAGAAACTGTCTCCTTCCCTTGACGGAGAAAACCTTGTGGGCGAGCTTTTTCCTGACCTTCCTGACCTCGCTCTCCCTTCCGATGAGCTTTCTTAGGAGTGGGGCAACGAGGAGGGTGAAGTTGGTGAGACAGCTGGTCGGGTAGCCGGGCAGGCCGAAGACGGGCTTTCCCCTTACCAAGCCTATAACCGTGGGCTTTCCGGGCTGTATGGCTATGCCGTGTATCTTCACCTCTCCGAGTTCTTCGATAATAGAGCTCGTTAAGTCCCGTATCCCACCGCTCGCACCCCCGCTGAGGAGAACAATGTCACAGCACTCGACGCCCCTTTCTATGAGCTTCTTAAGGCTCTCCTTGTCGTCCCTCGCTATCCCCAGAAATACAGCTTCTCCGCCAAGTTCTCTCACCGCGTCGGTTATCGCCCTTCCGTTGATGTCGTATATCTGACCCGGCTTTAGTTCCTCCCCGGGGAGGACGATTTCGTTGCCAGTGCTTATCACAGCCACCTTTGGCTTTCTGAAAACTGGAACTTCAGCTATTCCAAGGGCAGAAAGAAGGGCAGTCTCCTTGAAGCCCAGGCGCCTCCCCCTCTCAAGGACGGGATTGCCCTTCGGGATGTCGGTTCCGGCCTTCATGACGCCGAGTGTTGGATAGGCGGGCTTGTAGATTACCACCTCGTCCCCTTCCCTGTCGACGTCTTCGAACTGTATCACTGCGTCGGCACCCCTTGGCAGAGGTGCACCTGTGGAGACGTAGACGGCTTCACCGGGCTTAAGCTCGAAGTCGGCGCTGTCTCCGGCGTTTATCTCGCCGACAACCTTCAGTCTAACCGGCTCGCTCTCGCTCGCCATGAAGGTGTCTTCAGCTCTAACGGCGTAGCCATCGACCGTCGCCCTGTCAAAGGGCGGGACGTTTATCGGAGAGACTATGTCATCAGCAAGAACCCTGCCGAGGGCATCCTCCAGGGAAACTCTCTCCACCTCTGGCTCAAGCGGGAAGGAGTTTATGACCTCGAGAGCTTTCTCAAGCGGAACGACCTTCAGGAACGCCATTCTACCACCCAGAGAAAAGGGGCAGATTTTCTATAAATGGGTTGCGTAAGCGGGTATGTTTACATATCTCCCTAATCTCCCTCGTAGAATTCCCGGAAAAGTTCGACTTCCTGAACGTAACTTCTCCTCAGCTTCAAAGCTGTTTTAGCTCTCTCAAGCTCCCGGCCGAGGTAGAAGGCGTGCCTCGGGCTTATCTCGAAGTGCTCCAAAATCGTGTCCATTATCGCGTTCGGTTCCTTTCCGGCTATGGTGAGGAGAACCTCAGTTCCTCGATGGGCATTAGCCCAGATTTTTCCGTTCTCTATCCAGATACGGAAGTAAATCGGTTCAAGCTGAACGGGTTTTTCCTCGGCCTCAATGACGTTCTCAGCTGGTTTGAACCTCCACTCTCTTGTGCGCTTCTCTTTAAGAATTAGGAGGTCGAAGCCGAGGTCTTTTGGTGTCTCGAAGAAATTCATGTCTATGGCCCTCCTTAGTTCCCTCACCGAGCCCCTCGTCTTTGCACTGACCTCGGTTGTAAGCAGCAGGTTTATTGATAGTTCTTTAGCAATTCCGGCGAGCAAAGCGTTCATCCCGACGCTGTCGGCATCGTAAAGCTCCACCACGTTACCAACACCCGCTAAAAGCACATCATCACGATTCCGCTCGCGGTATAGCTGGAAAGCGGCGATGGAGCGCGCCAGGTGGGGGACGTGCTCAAGGATTAGGTCGGGGATGACTGTCTTGTAGCCAAAATCTAACGCTTTTTCCTTTAACCCTTCGAGAAACGCGACGCGCTCCGCCGGTTTAACGGGGAAGATGCCCCTTTTCTGGTTTGTTGGGATTAGGACAACGGGCTTCTCTGTTACAAGTTCTTCAATGTTGCCCCCATCAACGCTGAGGAAGAGGTCAGCGTAGTCCAGAGCTTTCTCGATTTCCGCAGTGTTGAGCGAGTCGAAGCTTATCGGTACCTGAAATCCGCTCTCCTCCAGCCTCTCGCGGATTTCAGGAATTTGCTCAATGAATTCAGGGTTGGTCTCCCCAGCGACCATACCTAGATCCACAATGTCTGCTCCCTCGCGGAGGTAGTAGAGGGCCTTCCAAACAGTCTTCTCAACACCAAGCTTTGGAGCATCGACCACCTCGCCAAGAATCCTAGCTGGAAAGTCCCTTCCCGCCGGGAGGTTCCCTATAAGAACGTTCCACGGCTTTTTGAGGGCCTTCTCGATGTAGTTTTTGTCCCTCGTTCTGTTTCGGATGTCCTTAACTCTTTTGAGTGCATCGACCGAAAAGAGGTCGTCTGCAGGAATTTCCCTGCTCAGCTTGAAGCCCTCACTTAATGCCTTGAGAACCTGCGGTATGTCCATCGCGTTTCTCGGCCCCTTGAATGCCGGAATTCCGAGTTCCTCCTCTATAACCCGGGCGGAACCACGGACAAGGCCGGGAATTAGGATGAGGTCGTAGTCCCCACTGTTGAGTCCGGCCTTTTTGAGATATCGCACTATGAGTTCGGGCGTTAGAAAGGCAGCGACGCTCACCGGGGTCACGAAGATGTCACAACCCTTCCCGTACTTTCTCACGAGCGGTTCGGCAAGCCTGCCTGTTACTAGGAGGATTCTCTCGGGCTTCCGCATGTTGGTGTTTAGGAAGCTAACCCTTAAATGCCCTCCGCCGGTAGGTAACTTATCACATCCCAGCCGGGAATAGCTCCCATTGGGCTACAGCTTCGCAGGCTTTTTATCCTCCCCCTCAAAGTTCTTTTGGTGGTTGCATGATTCACGTCGGAACCTGCGGCTTTTGCGAGAAGCACTCGAAGTACTACCGGGACTTCGATACCGTTGAAGTTCAGCAAACGTTCTACCGCATCCTGAGAGACACCACACTTGAGCGGTGGAAAAGAAAAGCCCCTAACGGTTTTGTGTTCTCAATCAAAGCCTTTCAGGGTGTTACCCACCCAGCGAACAGTCCGACATGGCTGAGGAGCAACGTAAAGCCGAGCAAAAACGTCGGCCTCCTCAGGCCCAACGGCGAGGTTCTCCACTTCTGGAGGCTGACCCTCAGGGAGGCCGAGCTTTTGGGTGCGAGGTTTATACTCATCCAGCTTCCGAGGAGCTTTAAGGAGACGGAGGAGAGCTTCGCCAACGCCGAGGGGTTCTTCTCGATGATAGAGAGGGGCGACTTTGAAATCGCGGTCGAACTGAGGGGCTGGAGCGAGATGGGAATCAAGCGCTTCGTGAGGGAGTTCGACGTCATAGACGTGACCGACCCTCTCGTAAGGATTCCTCTCCACCGCGGGGAGATAAACTACTACCGGCTTCACGGACGTTACGAGAACGGGCGGATTGTCTACGTCCACCAGTACGGCGAGGATGAGCTGAAGAAGGCCAGGGACAGGGTCGTTGGATGGAACCACTCGGAGAGCTTCGTCTACTTCAACAACTCGAACATGTGCGAGGACGCCAAGAGGTTCAGGAAGATGGTGCGGGAGCTCTTGGGATAACTCGAAGCCCGGTTCACCTTTTACTACCCTCCTGCTCACAAGCCTCAAGGAGACTCCTAAATGTTATGAGGTTCTGGCGATGAACCCGTCAATACTCTTCAGCACTGACAACATCATTGTGACCCTCTAAGGAGTTTGGAAAGAAAACTTATTTTTAACACCTTTTCCGTTAATTAGATGATTGAGCCAAAACTTATAAATATTAAACTAGGGAAATTGTAATTGCCCACCACCAAGTGGGGGGGGCGTATGAACAAGAGAAAGTTGGTAGGGATTACCCTTGGCATGATTGTTTTTTTAGTTGCGGCAATGGCAACCCCTGCAGTGGCGACAAGCAGTGGGGCAGGGATTATAACACTTTCGGCGGTTTTACATGGAAGCTTCTCAACGGCCAAAGCATACATAGCTGCTCAATATGAAGTTCAGAATGGCAGGTTCGTCTTGGGACCTCAGACAAGATTCCACTTTGGGATATCTTCTGGCACAGGTTCTCATGCATGGTGGTACGATGATGACTCCTACACTGCCCCCACCCAGATGGTTGGTCATGGCACATGGCATCTTGATACATTAACACATTATGGACTAACGAAGGCTTCATACGATGGCTCAAGTGAACTTGAAGTGTACATAGTGGCCTCAGGAGGCAACCCAACTTCCAAAAACATAACACCTCAGGAAAAACCTGGTTTGGAGCCCAATGTTAATGTCCAGTTCAAGTTCCACATCTTTGGCTATGTAGACACCTGGGGAGGAACCTCAGCGAATGTTGACCTCCTCAGAGACATTGGGGTCTCATTTGAAATACCCATTGAGGTGGGTAGCTGATTTTTCTTTCTTTTTAGCGCAAAAGACATCAAACGAGAGAGGGATGCAGAATGGGTGCAAATAGAATATACAACACAATAGCCATTATCCTGATCTTCATGGGTGTGCTTCTTGCGGTGTATCCAGTAGTTGGATACTATTCACTGATACACATCAAAAGCCCTCATATTGTTTTAAAACCGGGAAACAGATTTGCTTATGCTGGATACTATCCTTTTTTCAACTTGGTAATGATTTACAACATGACATATATGGGAAATGGAAAGTTCGAAGTGAATTTCACACTCTACGATCAGAGCGGTAATGAAAGTGTTATCTATCCCCTTTATAGCACCCACAGGTCGGGTCAAATAATAGGAAATCTGAGTCCCATCTTCAGAAAGACCCTTATCTTGCCCACAAACGATTCGCTTATACGAACTTTATTTCCTCAAGGTCAAGTAACAGTTCACGCGCTGAACTACTCAAAAACCGTGAAATTAACAGAGCGAAAATACCCATTTTCATTTGATTTCTCTCCCAATTCTGTCGGATTCCCCGTAATATATGTCCCAGATTTGCAGGGAAATCTCAGCAAAAAAGTTGACTTGATAGCATACTACCGTTCAGACGACAGATATTTTGCCAGAACTCTTGTCGTTATTGGTAGGAATGCCCATCTTCGATATCCTTCAATGATTAGTGGTCTGCCCACTCACGTTCCCATTGGGGTGACACCCGAGCAGCTGGACATGCCCAAGTTTATACCTGCAGAACTAGTGCCCAACGAGAGCTGGAGCTACGTCGAGAGGTTTCCCACAATAACAGTGTTGAGCCTTCTGAAAACAAACGTTCGGCCGTCCTCTCAGAACTGGCTTGGTGCTTTTGAGGCCAGTTTTACTCAGTTCAGCGCCCCCCTGGATTATGTCTTTATCCTCGCGGGGATATTTCTCCTTATCTTGGCTGGGAGGTCGGGAAGATGATTGTTAGGGCAGAGAACTTGGGGGTTAAGTACGGTGAAATATGGGGGATACGGGATTTAACTTTCAAGGCCGATACAGAGAGACTGGCCCTTATTGGACACAACGGAAGTGGAAAAACTACTCTCTTATCCGTCCTCTCTGGGATAATGCATCCAACAACCGGGAGAGCTGAGATAAACGGGTGGGAACCATACAGAAGAAAGGATAAATGGATTGCCATTAGGTACTCCTTTGAAAAACCTGATTTTAGAGTTCCCATCAGGGTTAAAGACCTCGTGGAAACTCTTCGAGCAAATCCCCTTTGTTCAAACATTGACGAGATAGTAGAAGCTTTTGAAATCGACAGGTTTATGGAAGAAAGACTGAACTCACTGTCGAGCGGTCAAGCACAACTATGCAATCTTCTTGTGGCTCTCTCCTGTGAGTCCGAGGTTTTGATACTCGATGAACCTACGGCACATCTCGACTCCTACAGGGCTGGTATTGTGGACGATATTATCTCGCAGAAGAACGGTGTTATAATAGCAACTCATGACATTGAAGAGGGGGAATCCATTGCAGATTACTTTTTAGTCTTAAAAGAGGGCCAGAAAGTTTGGGAGGGAGATAGAAAAAAGCTATTCTCGGAAGGGATTTATGAAGTAATGCTCGCAGATGTCAACGTTAATCCTCAGGTGGAGACCATATACCGGTTCGGTTCCACTCTAATAGTTAGGGCCAGCCGTGAGGAAGTTGTGAGCATGTTCCTAGGCGGGAGAGTTGTTGGAATTAAAAAGGCGGGGTTGCGCTATGTATACTCCAAAAGCCGTTAGATGGTATCTGAAGAACATGTTTCCCCATCCAGTAACTGAAATACTTTTGGGTCTTTTAATCATAGGGACTTGGTACACGTTGACCGATGCCACAAGGTTCGGCCTTTATGAGTTTGTGGTTGTGGTGGAGATTATATTTCTCCCTATCTACGGAGTTTTAATAGCCTCTCATCTGTTCAGAAGCACAAGAGTAACTTTGTTTGAGCTTTCTTTGTTTAATGGCCCTGAAAATGTTTTTGTAGGAAGACTTACTGCTTCTTTCCTCGGCCTCTTAATTGGAGTCTCATTAGTCTCCCTTGTTTCATACTTTCATGGATATTCAGAATTAGTAACTCCGATTCTGCTCAAAATTCCAACATACCTTTCCATAATGATGACCTTAATGACTTGGCTTGATTTCTTGGGAGGCACGCTTTCGTTTTATATACTAACGTCGGCGGTTCCGATGGCACTTCTGATTCTGTTATCGAAACCATACCCTTCAAGTTTAGTTGTTACCTTAGTTGCATACGTCCTAGCACCCATTGGGGCCACAGTAAAAGTAGCTAAACTCACACTATCTGCCCAGACAGGGTACATAATAGCGTTCGCTATTTCATTATTCCTATTAGTATTTTCTTATAATGTTTTTAGGAGGAAAGATTTTAGGCCCTAGCAATTCACTTTAGACTTCTCCACAGTTCCTTTTCCTGTGTTTTCTCATTTCTCTGATTTTTAGAACGTAACTCAGAAGCCGCCAAAGAGCAGTGTAACCAGAGTGTCAAGTTGACGAACTTTTTGATAACTGTTTGCTATTTCTCTCTACTAACTAGATCCTGACCTCGAAGTGTTTCATTGGGGGTTCAACACCTGCCCCCGAATCCGTCGGGATAAACCCTCTGACATAACGGTACCCAGAAATTTAGATAGAAACTTAAGGGTCTATCGTCAGTCGAAGTCCCATATCGTCCTCCCCTTGTAGAAGAGCATGACGTAGCCGCAGTTCTTGCAGATGACTATCTTGACCTTGTGGGCCGTAAAACCCCACTTGCTGTCGAGCTTGCCCTCCTCGACCTGAAACTCAGTGCCCCCACAGAGGGGACACTTGAGCTGACGCCTCTCCATGGTTACCACCTTGGTTCAAGAAGTCTTTGAGCTTAAAAAGTTGTCTGTGTTTTCCCTTTCCGGGCTAAAATATCGGGAAGAAACTCTGCAGGCCCGCGCTCCTCCTTGGCATGGTGTTGCTTGCCCGCGTCCTGCTGAGGCGAGAGTAACCCATGGCAACATTCTTAAGAGCGCACACCAAGCGGATGCCATGAAGATAGGGGGCAGAGTGGATAAGATAAGCGACGACGGCCTCGGCGTGCTCGAAGCCCACGGCAGGAAGCTCCACGTTCCCTTCGCCTACCCCGGCGACGTGATAAAGGCTAGAAAGGTGAGGAGAAGGTTTGGGAGAAAGCTTGCGCTCGATTTTGAGCTTATCGAGTGGTCTCCGCTGAGGCAGACTCCTCGCTGTCCCCACTTCGGAACCTGCGGCGGTTGTCTCTGGCAGGGACTGAAGTACAAAGCCCAACTCGAACTCAAAAAGGATATTTTTGAGAGGGTTACCGGAATAAAGGCAGAAATCAAAGGCTCGCCGAGGCTGTGGGGCTTCCGCAACGTGAGCAACTTTATCGTGACCAGCAAAGGAATCGGCCTCAAAGAGTACGGAAACCCCCTTGGCGTCGTGGACTTGGAGGAGTGCCCGGTTTTCTCGAAGAGGACTCCCGAATACCTCCGCTCCCTCACGGGTTTTCTAAGGGAAACCGGCCTGAGGCCATGGAACCTGAGAGCAAAAAGCGGTGAAGTCCACTACCTCCAGGTGAGGGAGGGCAAGTTTACGGGCGAGGTTATGGTTAACCTCATAGCGCATGTAGAGCCTTCCGGAGAGGTGCTTGAGGCTTTCAAGGGCCACTTCTCATTCGCAGATTCACTTTACTGGAGCCTGAAGGCAGATAAGCGGGACGACCCGCGCGGCGAGGCCGGGCTTGTAGCCGGAGAGCCCTATATACGCGAGCGGGTTGAGGACGTCGCCTACCTCATACACCCAAACTCCTTCTTCCAGACCAACAGCTACGCTTTGCCGCTCCTTCTGAAGGCTGTGGAGCGATTCACCGACGGCGAGAGGGTTCTCGACCTCTACTCCGGCGTCGGCACCTTTGGGGTGTGGCTCGGGAAGAGGGGCTTTAAGGTTGGGGGCGTTGAGATGAACCCCTTCGCGGTTGAAATGGCAAACAGAAACGCCCAGATAAACGGTGTCAATGCGGTTTTTAAGGTCGGGAAGGCTGAGGGGACTTCCATCGGGGACTACGACACCGTAATCGTTGACCCCCCAAGGAGGGGGTTGAAGGAAGCGGCCGAGCTTCTCGTGAAAAGCGGGGTTGAGAAGGTTGTCTACGTCTCCTGCAACCCCAAAGCGTTCAAACTCGACTACGAGAGGCATCTAAAGAAGGCATACCGCATAGACGGAGCGGTTCTCATCGATATGTTCCCGCACACACCACACGTCGAGGCTGTGGTTGAGCTGGTGAGGAAAGAGTGAGTGCCAGTAAGCACCGCCTCAGCAATTTTTAAATAGTTGAAACGCGAGTATTATACTCATGAGTAGAAAAAGATTCGTAGACAGGAAACGCGAACTGAAATTCCTTGAGAGGGCATACAAGAGCGAGAGAGCGGAGCTCCTCGTGATCTACGGCAGGAGGAGAATAGGCAAGACCGAACTGCTGCTGCACTTCGCTAGGGATAAGCCTCACGTCTACTTCCTGGCAACGGAGAGACCCTACCGAGACAACCTGAGGGAGCTTCAAAGACTTTTGGCGGAGTTTCTCGACGATGAGCTCTTCGGAAAGGTGACCTTTGAGGACATAGACGAGCTTCTTATGGCGTTTGCCGAAAGGATTGAGAACAGGAGAGTAGTTCTGATAATCGACGAGTTTCCCCTGCTGGTTGAACACCATCGTCCGGTTCTCTCGCTCCTTCAAAAGGCGTGGGATTTGAAGCTGTCCTTGACGAAGATAATGCTTATCCTCTGCGGTTCAAGCGTTTCGACAATGGAGAGCGAGGTTCTGGCCTACAGGAGTCCACTTTACGGAAGGAGAACGGGGCAATGGCAGCTGACCGAAATCCCGTTCTTCCACATCGGGGAGTTCCTGCCAAACTACACACTCGAGGACCTCGTAAAGACCTGGGGCATTGTTGGGGGTATTCCGGCGTATCTGCTCCAGTTCGACCCGAAAAAGGACTTTGACGAGAACGTGGTTGAAAACGTTCTCTCAAAGGGCGCCTTCCTCTACGAGGAGGCGGAGTTTCTGCTTAGGGAGGAGCTCCGCGAACCGGCCAACTACTTCGCCATACTGCAGGCGATAGCCAGCGGACGGAGCAAATTCGGGGAGATTGTAAGCTCCACGGGGCTGGATAAGAGCCTCGTGTCGAAATACCTCTCAGTTCTCCAGAGGCTCAGAATAGTGGAGAGGGAAGTCCCAGTTACTGCAACCATCAAAGAAGCGAGAAAGAGGGGGCTGTACTCGATAAGTGATAACTACTTCGCCTTCTGGTTCCGATACGTGCTGCCGAACAAGGTATACCTTGAGGCAGGCCTCGCCGAGGAGGTCTGGGAACGCTCCAAAGACGACTTTAACGCCTACTTGGGTTCCGTCTTCGAGAAGCTCATCGGAAACCCGGAGGTCTTCTTAAGGCTCACCGGCTTCCGTTTCACCAAGCTCGGCCGCTGGTGGCACAGGGGAGAGGAAATTGATCTGGTGGCTTTGAACGAAAGGGAGGGGAAGGCCCTCTTTGTTGAGGTTAAGTGGAGAAGCCTGAGCGAGAGGGAAGCGAGGGGAATTTTGAAAGATTTGGAAAGAAAGGCGGAGCTTGTAGGATTGGAGTATTGGGAAAAGTTTTACGGACTGGTGGCGAAAGAGGTTAAGGGGAAGGAGAGGCTTAGGAGAGAGGGCTTGCTGGTCTGGGATTTGGCTGACTTCAAAGAATTGAGAAGTTTGAGCTGAGAATGATCTCTTCCCCTCCCTAAAGAGCGAGGCAAGGTAAACAGAAACACGGATATCATGCTCACAAGTGAGCAAAGTTCCAAAAAATGGAACAAAAGATTTAAGTAACATTATCGAGAGTATATTATCATGATTATTCAAAAGTTTGTGAACAGGGAGGAGGAGCTTTCGAGGCTGAGGGATGCCTTTAAGAAAAACGCGCTCGTGATAGTCTACGGGAGGAGAAGGGTTGGAAAAACCAGACTCCTCATAGAGGCCGTCAAGGACGTCCCCCATCTGTACCACCTTTGTAAGGAAGAAGAGGTAAACGAGACGCTTAAAGCACTCTCTATGAAGCTCTTCCGACTGACTGGGAAGGAGGAGTTCATAAGAAAGCCAGTGAACTCTTTTGAGGAATTCCTTGAGGCCCTCCCAAGCGGGGTCGTTCTGATCCTTGATGAGTTTCAGGTGCTCGTCAGGAACCATCCAAGGGTTCTAGGAGTTCTCCAGGAGTACCTAGATTTCAACCAGAAGAACCCGATAGTCCTGTGCGGTTCCAGTGTCTCGATGATGGAGGAACTGACGGGCTACGGCAGTCCAATCTATGGAAGGAGAACCCTTTCGCTCAAGATTGAACCACTTAAATTCTGGCACATCGGCGAGTTCTTTCCAGATTACGGCATTGAGGAGCTCGTGAAGACTTACGCAGTTTTAGACGGTATTCCCGAGTACTTACTGCGCTTTGACCCTGCTCTCAGTCCCGAAGAGAACATTAGGCAGGAGTTCTTCGAGAGGGGCTTCCTCTACAGCGAGGCTGAGTTTCTGCTCCGCTATGAGCTGAGGGATTTGAGCACCTACAACACAATCCTTGAGGCAGTTGGTTACGGAAACCGCTCTTTTGGAGAGATACGGAACGCTACGGGCATCGACGGCTCGAAGCTTCCCCGCTATATCTCAACCCTCATCGAGCTTGGCATCTTGAGGAAAGAAGTTCCAGTAACTCTCAAGGGAAAAGAAAAAATCAGGAGCAGAAACGCCCGTTACTTCATAGCGGACAACTACTTCGCGTTCTACTACACCTTTGTTCACCCCTTCAAAGAGGAGATAGAGCTCGGCCTCCTTGAAGAACCTTTAGAAAACTTTAAGAGAAACTTTAACCGCTACTTAGGGTTTATTTTCGAGAAAATAGCGAAGCAGTTTTTAATAGAGCTAAACAAGGCTAACAGGTTACCTTTCAGGTTCACAAAAATTGGAAGATGGTGGCACAAGAGCGAAGAGATTGACTTGGTGGCTTTGAACGAAAGGGAGGGGAAGGCCCTCTTTGTTGAAGTCAAGTGGAAAGACCTGAGCGAGAGGGAAGCGAGGAGGATTTTGAGGGACTTGGAAAGAAAGGCGGAGCTTGTTGGACTTGAAGGCTGGGAACACAGCTGTGGGCTGGTGGCGAAGAGGGTTGAAGAAAAGGATAAGCTGAGAGCTGAAGGCTGGCTGATCTGGGACTTGGAGGATTTCGAAAGGCTTATTTCTCATAAGGAAGAAGTTTAGCGGGTGGTGGCTTTGTCGCTCTTACCTTTGACGGGGATGTTCATATTTGGGGGGAAGAAAGAAAAGAAAAAGGAAAAGAGCTATGAGGAAGTTCTGAAGGAAGCAGAAGAACGGTTTGGGGTACCTGCGGACACAGTAAAAGAACTTGCTCACATATACGTATTCAACGCAGGGCTCCCGAGGCTGGCACGCCACGCACATCCGGAAAAAGATCTGGACCACGTCATGAAGATAACGGGCTCCGTGGATCGAGGGGATGATATATATCCTCAATCCTGGACGCAAAGTGGCACGAAAAAGCGATGGAAGTTAAGGATCCGCGAGCAGTCAAGTTCGTCCTTCTTCACCCATTTATTGCGCTGATATTATCCCACCACAGCGGTGCAGAAACGAGCACAATAGGAAAGGCGGTTAGCGATGCGCTGAACGTGTTCTACGGACAAATGGGAAAGACGTATGAGGATGCGAAGAAAGAGCAGGACAAGTTGATAGATTACATCACCACAATGGCAAAACTTAACCACGTCCCGATAGTAGAGGAGAAACTAAGAGAGCAGCTGAAGCAGGGTCTTCCAAAGGCGTTTAAAATCGTGGACAAACTTCTCCCCGACAATAGCAAAGAACACGCAATGCTGCTCCAAGATGCATTGGATTATGACGTGAAGGATCCGTTGGTGCTTCTCAAACAAGCAGGCATCGACATCGAGCCGGAACTTGAGGAGTTCAGACAGTTCTTGGCGGAGATCAGCGGGAAGAAGATTGGGGAGAAACCCCCACAAACACCGGTGAAGTCCGGAGTTCCGCCAGAAGTCCTCGCCATAGCTAAGGCCCTTGAGTTCTCGGACTTCTCAGAGGACGCGATGAAAAAGGCCGAGACCGAGCTTCTGAAGCTGATAGACCGTTTCATCGAGGAGAACAACACTCAATCCGTGTTTCACGCGGTTAAACTCCTCAGGCTCGTCCAGAAAGAGGACGTGGAGGGAATTAAAAGGTTCGGAGGTTGAACCTGAGAACGGCCTTCCTGAGAGGTCTCTCAGGAATCACGTAACGGCCCCTCCTCGGGCGGAGAAGCAAACCCGCATCCACGAGGTTTCTCAGTATGTTCTTTATTCTCACCTCTGAGAGCCCGAGGACTGCCTTTACCTCGGTTATTATTTCCTCCGTGCTCGTTCCTGACGAAGGCCCCTTGGCAACCCTCTTGAGCGCGACGATGTAGCCTGGGGAATGGTATATCCGGATAAAGTTCCTCAGGTCTTCGCTCCAAAGCCGGACCGCGTAGTTCGTGGTCTCCTCAAGGGCACGGGGATGGGTCAGGCCCTTTGTCCTGAGCTTCCCGTAGTACGCGAGAAATCCGGGAACACCTGAAAGTTCATTGGCGGCTTCCCTCAGCTCCTCCGGTTCTGCGTTGGGCAGACCCCGCCTTAGATACTCGAAGCCTTCCTCGACGTTCCAGCGTTCTATGTTGATTCTCTCCACGTATCTTGCAAAGAAAGGCTTCTCCCCGCTTGGGTTTATCATCCTTTCGAGGAGGCCGGGCATTGAACCCGTGAGAACAACGGAAACCTTCCCGAATGAGTCTGAGATTGTCTGGAGCAATCCGAGCATGTTTAGGGGCGTGAACCGCGGAAGAACCTGGGCTTCATCAAAGACGATTACAGTTTTTGTTCCTTTTTTGTTTAGAGACTTCAGGAGGCCCGAAAACGCGTTCTGAAACTCCACGATGCTCCTTGGATGGATGTCCATTTTAACGATACTCAAGTTCAATAAGGCCGAATACTCAAGTTTTCTCGGGGGAATTCTGAGTTTGACCGGTGTCAGCTCCGTATAGCTTATTGCTTCCCGTCCCATCCCAAAGGCAAGGTCGTAGTGTAGGTAATAAAATCTCGAACCGTATTTGTTCAGGAAAACGTTTATGACGCTGGTCTTTCCTACCCTTCTTGGCCCGAGAACCGCCACGAACTCCCCGTTCTGAACGGCCTCCCAGAGCATCTCAACGGCTCTCCTATGAGCTTCACCAAACAGCTCCTCCTCTTTCCTCACGGGTCGTGTGCTGAACTACGTAAACACCCGTATACAGGTATTGGGGCGATACTTAAATGGCTTTTTGGTATTGCCCTTCTCGTCAGGTCTGAGATCACTTACTCCTCGAAAGGCCTAAGGAAAACCTCGAACTCCTCGGGCTGTACTTCGCGGTCATTACTCTCATGGAAAAAGGGAAAGTTTGAAGAGGCGGAGAGGCTTTTGGAAAGCTTGAAGTAGGCACAGGATTATATTTTTATGCTTGTGCCCAGATATAATCCCGATTAGGACTGATGCCCAGTGGTGTGCTCATGCCGACGGTTTTTGAGGTAATAAAATCCCAAAAGCTTGGGAAGAAAATCGAGGAACTCATTGAGGTAGTTGAAGATATCAACGATGAATACCTTCCTTTCGAAATCAGGGAAATCCACATCTCAGGAAGTGTCCTGAGAACACCTGAAGCAAGGGACGTCGATGTCGCCGTACATGCCTTTGAAGTCAAAGAAGCTAAGGAGGAATGGCAGAACTTCACAAAGGCCCTTAGAGAAAACAAATGGAAAATCCTGAAGCTCGTGGATGAGTACCGAGAGGAGATATATCCCGAACGCCTCAATTTTCAGAATTTTATCCACCGGTACACCGATAAGTTAGCAAACCTTGGACTTAAGCAACTCTGGATATATGAGTGTCTCCCGATGTTCAGGCTGGAGGACTTCACAAATGTGGCCGTTCCTTGGGATGTGAGAGACTCTATGCCAACTTTGATACGGAGGAGAATCTGTAGCCAAATGCACTGCGGAAGCCTTGAACTTCACGTTATATACTACGCCGAAGGAAAGCGACCGGAGAATGAGTTCCTTTTGAAGATACCCAGCGTACCCATTTGGAATCATGAAGAGGGAATCCTCGAAATTTCAGAGGAAACCCTCAAAGAACACTTCTTTAAAGAACTCAAGAGGCTGATTGAACTAAGTCAAATGATACTCAATGGCAACATTGACATCTCCGCATACATGCCCGCGAGGTACCTGATGAAAAATCATGAAGACAACTTCTTTTTAACAAAACTCTTCAGGGATGCCCTTCTTAAGGAGGTTGAGAACCTGAGAGGGCTCATCAAGAGTTATACCAAGATTGACCCTGAACAAATAACTATCGGAGAGCTTCAGGATATAAACTCAAAGCTCAGGAAGGGCCAGAAACACATGGAACACCTCGGAATAGTGTGGGAAGCGACGGTAAAGGCATGGGACGAGGTGATGAGAGGAGCTCCCATACATGCGTTGCATCTTTCCGAGAAGTATGGATCCAGAACGCTTGAGGAGCTCATTTTCCGAGTGGTTTCACGCAGAGTTACCTCTTCATATCCACGGGTGATAAAAACAAAGGACGTGAAGAGGATTTTGAACGAGGTAGGGCTTTTAAAAGTGAGGAATAACAGAAAACCTCAAACCGCCCTCCAGAACGGATCCTGCTTCGCCTTCACCTTGGCGGTCATCTTTAATGCCCTCAGGTCGCTTTCGTCAAGCTCATCCTTGAGCTGTTTGAGGAGCACTATGACGTCGTTCTTGCTGAGGTCAACGTAGAGCGTCTCGCCGGGGTGGATGTGCCTGCCGACTATCGCTCCTTCGATCGCTATGGCAACAGCGTCGCCCTTCTTCGCCTCCTGCACGAAGTCGTTCTTGTTCTTGATTGACTTGACGACGCCGACTTTTTCACCAGTTTCTTTGATGAGCGTAACTCCCGGCCTTATCCTGCCCTCAAGGACTTCGACGCCGACTATAGCCGGCTTGCTCCTCCTGAAGACGTAGCGCTCGTCGGGGTAGAGACGGATAACTCCCGGGAAGGTAACGTTCTTCAAAAGCTCGCGCTTCCGCTTTTCTTCTTCCGCTTTAACCCACGCCTCGTAGTCCTCGATGAGCTTGTAGATGACGTTGCCGACGAAGATTGGAACGCTCTTGGCCTTCGCTACTTCCTCCGCGTCCTCGTTCACCTTGACGTTGAAGCCGAGGACGACGCCGTACTTCGGCTCCTCCTCCCTAACGCTCAAAGCCTCCATCACGTCTGTTTTGCTGACGTTCCCGACGTCGGCCTTTCTTATCGGGATTCCCTTCTCCTGGAGCTCCTTGCTCAGGGCCTCAAGGCTTCCGAGGGTGTCGGCCTTGACTATGACGCCGAGCTTCCCCGTGCTTATGACGACGCTCTGTATCTGGCTCAGAATTTCTTGCTTGGCTTTCTCTATTTCCTCCTCTGAGCGGGCGGCTATAACCGGCGAACCGGCTAAAGCCTCCTCAAGACCGGGGGCGGCTATCTTAACACCCGCCGCGGCCGTAACTTCATCAACATGATCGAAGCGGAAGCGCGGGTCTCTAATCTCGTCGAGGGGCTTGGGTTTGAGCAGGGCGCGGATTTTGGTAACTATCGCCTTGTCCTTTCCGCCAACCACTATCGTGTCGTCCTTTCTGAGTGTTCCGTCGTAGATTATGACGTCTATGGTTGTGCCGAGGCCAAGCTCCTCCCTGACCTCAAGTATCGTTCCCCTCGCCGGTCCCTCGACCTCTATCTTGAGCTTCTCCTCAAGGTACTTCTGGGAAAGGCCAGCTATGAGGACGAGTAGTTCCGGAACGCCTATTCCGTACTTGGCCGAAATCGGGACTATGGCGAGTTCCCTTGTAAAGTTCTGAACGCGGTCGAAGCGGTTCGCCTGGAAGCCCATCTCGTAGAACTTTCCTATCAGCTCCCAGAGTTTTGTCTCAAGCTCCTGAACGGCGCGCTGATCCTGCTTCTTGATGTTGATTAAAAACGGCTCGTCTTCCTCGACCTTCCAGCCCTTTATCCTGTCTATCTTGTTGGCCGCAACTATGAAGGGCGTCCTGTACCTCCTCAGGATTTCGATGCTCTCTATGGTCTGGGGCTGAAAGCCCTCGTTAATGTCAACGACGAGGACGGCCAAATCGGCCAAACTTCCACCCCTCGCGCGCAAGCTGGTGAATGCCTCGTGGCCCGGCGTGTCTATGAAGAGCAAACCGGGGAGCTTTATCTCGCCCTTCCAGAGCTTGATGAGCGGGCCGGCGAGCTGTTTAACGACATCTATCGGAACCTCGGTCGCACCGATGTGCTGGGTGATTCCTCCCGCTTCCTTGCCGGCGACGTTTGTGTGCCTTATCCTGTCGAGGAGCGTCGTGTTGTGAACGAGTATTCCGTTGGCCACGAAGTTGTGGGTCTCGGTAGTTAAATCGTAGACGTAGCCGTCGTATTCCTCCTCTTCAATCGCCTCAACGGGTATGAAAACGAAGTTCTCGGCTATGTTGCGGAGGTATTCCACATCACTGGAGTCGAACTCCCTGTTGCGCCAGACCTCAAGAAGCTCCCTGCCGAGCTCCGTTAGTCTTCCATCCTTGATCAGGCCGTCTTTCTCAAGGGCCTTCAGGTAGTTGTGATCCCTCGAACGTCCCTCAAGGACTGCCAGCTTGCGGAGGAGTGTTGGTGAGCCTTTCTCTATAGCATCGAGGATTTTCATCAGCGTCTCGTAGCTGGGAGCCTGGCTTCCCTCATATTTGCTGTAGAATGGAACGAAGGAGTTGAGCTCCGCCCTTGTAAACCCGAAGAGCAGTCTAAGCCTTCTAAGTTCCTCAAAGACTGGATACGGCTCGCTCTTTTTGCTCTTCTCGATGATGCGCCTGAGCCTTTCAGCTTTCTCCTTCACCGTGAAGCCGATGTGCTTTTCAAAGGCTATAAGGTTCCTCCTGCCGGAGATTACCAGTGTGGTGTACTCCGAGCGGTATATCTTGGAAACGATACCGTAGCGAAGGAGAACGAGCGAGAGATCCTCGATAAACTCCCTGGAGGCACTCGTCACTTCGATTCTCGCATCCTTCAGGCTCACGTGGCCATCGGCGTCAAAGTAGCCCCTCAGGAACCCGGCGGTGTATTCCTTCGGTGCCATGAAGAGGATGTTGGGCACCCTTATCCTGTGGGCCTTCTTCTCCTCTGGAAACTCGAAGAGCTGCCTGAGAAGGCGCAGAAGGGCGTTTTTGCCTTTCCTTATCTCTATCTCCCACGATGTTTTCCTCCTGACACGCCTGAGCTCGACTCCGAGGCTTTCGATTTTCCTCAGTTTTTCAAACACCTCGACGTCGTTGTTCGCTATCTTCTCTTGGCTTCCGTCGCCGAACATGACCCCGGCAAAGTAAAAGAGGGCCTTCCACTCCTCATCGGTCTTTGGAAGCTTCACGTAGTGGAGGGGCTTTCCTGAGCGGTGAATCCTAGGGGTAAAGGCTATCTTCTCAACGTGTTCCCAGCCTATTCTTTCAACGTCCTCTGCGCGGAAGACATTTTTCTCCACTTTGTATGCTTTCTCGCCCTTAAACAGTTCTTTGGCCTTCCTCAGGCCCTCCTTATCGAGCTTTGCTATAAGCCACTCATTTGAAATCTTCGAAAATACGTGGGAGAGAAAGACCCCCTCATCCTCATTGCCGTGGATGAACCTCGGGACGGCAACGTAGTCTCCGGGCCTGAGCTGGTCTGCCCTCACCCATCCCCTCGTTGTGAGGAAGGGATGTTCGGGGGTTACGCCGACGCTGTGCCAGTTCTTGAGTTTAACCCTTACGATTTTGCCCCTGTGTCTCACCCTCCAGACGTACGGGCTTTTGAGAAGGGCCAGTCTTCCGTCGCTAACGGCACCTATTACTCTCTCCCCGAGGAGCCTTACCTCCTTCTCCTCGTCCTTTTCAACGACGCCTTTGCCCCTTTCAAAGAGGTCTTTGAGTGTGACCATTCCAGTGCTTGGGAGCACCACCCTCTCCTCTGGAAGGAGGCACTTGCCGTGATCCACATGCCCGAGAACCGCTATGATTGGCTGTCTAATCCTCTTGGTCATTTCCATCACCTAAGCCTAACTCAGCCGGGTGCTTTTAAAGGGTTCGGGACAAGGATTAAAAACCTCCATGGTAATTCCTCGGGGTGGTAGGACGATAGGGCTCGCACTGGGGCTTATCATCGGTTTGGGGAGCGCGCTCTTACTCGGGAAGCTGAAGGGCAGGAACTACGAGCTTTTTACGGCAATCTTTGGGGTTCCGGCTTTCACATTTTTCTCCCGAAAGCCTCGCCCTTTAGGGCGGGATGCAATAAACCACCCAACGACCCTTAAACCACCGAAACCATTTTAAACTTCGGAGTGTAGTAAGACCTCAGAGAGGCCACTCAAGGACAACCCGATGAGAGGAGGGGTTTCACGTTACCATTCCGCCTTGGAGTGGTTGACGCCGTTAGGCGTCCTTTTAAAACCGCCTTCGAGCGGTTTGAAACCCGTGAGTGGCCTCTAAGGCGATAACCCCAATCCGCCCAGCGGTAGGGGTAACGGGCACAAGACCGTGCCCTCGGGCTGAACTGAAACCGGCAACGGGAGTAGGAGATGAGTGCCCGTAAACCGAACCGCCCGTTAGCGAGGGGTTTAAGTCGTTGGAACCCTCGCCGTTCACGGCGGGGAGGAGGTCAGATACAGCTGGCGTACCTTTCGATTGGGGTAAGTGCCGGTTCCGTGGCCCTCTCGGCAACCCTGCTCCCCTTCTCCTGCTTCCCGGCCTTGTACTCTACATCTACCTGCTCTGGCCGAGGGAAGGCATCGCCTTGAGGTTCCTCCGTGTTGAGAAGGTCGGAACCCTGGGTGAAGCCGAGTGCTACGCGGACGGGGGAAGTAAAATGGCTTTCAAATCCGGAAACCTGCTCTTCGTGGGAGGGCTTGTAGTAAAGGAATTTTCAGCCTGGAAGGAGCTTGCTGAATGCCTCCTTAAAATCCCCGACAGGGGAAGGCAGGAAGCCATGCTCTTGCTGGCAATTGGCTTTCTTCCCTCCCTGGCGCTCTTCACTATACCAGAGGGAATCCCTGCGGTGCTGGCATACGGAGGGATCGTTATAGTCACTCAGGTGCTCCTTGGATGGTTCAGCACTTGGAGAACCAGAAAAAACCTTCTGGAGTGTTCCAGCGTGCTTATGGAGTATTCGGAGTTCCTGAGAAAAAAGAAGGGGAAGCTTGACTTGGTTATTGACTAGCGGGCTTTTCGCCCCTCATGTCGTCCATATATTCTTTTCCCCTCTCGGCGTGAGTATGATAAAACCAGTCGGAGGCCTTCCAGTACTCGAAAAGCTCCTCCGGCTTGAAGTAAAGGTTTATCTCCCTCTCAGCACTTTCGGGGCTGTCGCTGGCGTGGATGACGTTGTAGATAGCATCGCCAACGTCGAGGCCGTAGTCACCCCTAATCGTCCCGGGCTCGGCATCCTTCGGGTCTGTTGCTCCTGCCATCTTCCTCACAACGCTTATGGCGTAGCGCCCCTCAACAACCATGACAACGCTTGGGGCTTTGGTGATGTAGTCGATCAGCGGTTCGAAAAAGGGCTTGCCCTTGTGCTCCTCGTAGTGCTTTTCGGCAAGTTTTCTGTCAATCCATATCATCTTCATTCCGACTATCTTGAGCCCCCTCCTCTCAAAACGGCTTATTATTTCCCCCATCAACCCGCGAACAACGGCGTCGGGCTTCAGAATAACGAGGGTTCTTTCAATCTGTCTATCTGCCATCGGCAACACCGGGGTTAGTTGGGCTGGAGGTTAAAAGGGTTTTTGGGCTAAAGCCTCATAAAAATGAAAAGAAAACAGGGTCAGCCGACCTTAACGTACCATGTAAGGGCTGTCCACTCTTTATGAATTCCTATGGGAAGAGCGTATTCATTATCCGAGAACTCTCCCGAAAGTTTGATTCTAATAACGGCATGCCAGTTCCCATCGTGGAGGGCTCTTTCCAGGACTTCCCCGCTAGATGCCACCATAATACCCACAGCATGTTCTGATGTTTCAGTATACATTCCCCCAGTTCCTAGCGTATTTATTGTCCATACTGCCGGAGGGTCTATTGAATCTCCGTAAACTTTGTAGCCACCAACTGCCAGTGAGTATGAAACTGGCCCGACACTTACTGGGACGGTTTGATAGCGATTGATAACTCCTATAGGGCCCATATCATCCAGGTGTCCATTGAGTGCTGGATTAATACCCCAATCATGAACTATCTTGATTTTTCTTATTCTGTAGTCACCATACCCACTGATCCCCTGTCTTTTTAACAGAATTCCTGGGGTTATCCTGTATATGCCGTGACCACTGCGATCTTTGGTACAAGCGAAGGTTTCTGTGCGCGGGTCGTTGTCTTTCCATAGTCCCCACATGTAGAATTCGGCGTAAAATTTTCCATAGGGGGGAGCATCATATCTAAGTCTCTGTCTTCCAAAGTTGTGCCAGTAGGGTTCACTTTCTCCGGTGTAAACTTTCACGTTCCCGTTGCTGTCCACGGTTTTAACTTCCCACCCCTCTAGGACACCGACCTTTTCCCTGGGAATTACGTCAGGCTTGAACTTCGGTGCCCTTTTGCTCCACTCAAAAAGCTCACTCCTGATTCTGTCGGGCAGTATTGGGGCTCCACTTCTTGTTGCGGTGATGAAAATGTCAACCCTTCCATCATTGGTTACCTTTATTCCGTAGCCGGTTATGACTGAACCTTCTGGGAGCTCTGGAATCGAATAAGCATATAACTTGGCGTTTGGGGCGCTTTTCTCAACGAGCTTTGGTATAGTCTCCTTCAAGAACTGAGTGCTTATGGGCAGGCCTTTCTTGGGATAGAGGATGTAGGCGGTGTAGTTCTCTCCTGCAACCTTCTGTATTGCTGGGGTGCCATACTGGACGCTCTCCTTCGTTGGGTATGTTGAAGCAATAAGGAGACTTCCAAGCAGAACTCCGAGCATAGCCCATGCCGCTTTCTGTCGCATCCAACCCCCAAAGGGTGTCATCTAAAGGAACTATTTAATTCTTCCGCTCTTCCAAAATTAAGGGGTGGTAGAAATATGCATTGAATTAAAATTACTAAAGAAAAAAGAAATCACTTCCTCCTCTTGGCCCTCTGGAGTCTGGCCTCCTGGAAGGCCTTGGTCCACTTGAGCTTTCTGGGATTACGCCCCATGAAGTAGAGCTTCTCACACTTGCTGGAGCAGAAGAAGAGCACTCTGCCGTCGTTCCTGACGAACATCTTTCCAGTTCCCGGCTCGAACTCCCTACCGCAGTAGGAGCAGACGTTCCAGCGGGCCATCCTCATCTCCTCCTCCTGATTTCTCTTGCCTCACGCTCGGTTTCTCTGAGTATGACTATGTCGCCGACGCGGACGGGGCCTTTGACGTTTCTTCTTATTACCCTGCCCTTGTCGCGTCCTTCGAGAACCCTGACCTTGACCTGAGTAACGCCACCGGTGACGCCTGTTCTTCCAACTATTTCAATAACCTCAGCGGGAAAGCCTTCGTCGCTCATCTCTCACACCCCTTGGTACCTCGCGGGGATGACCTTAAACCTTTTGGGTGAAAGGGAGGAGAAGGAGCTCACTTCATGAGCTCCCTAACCTTCATAGCTATCTCCTCAACGAGCTCGCGGGCCTTGCCGGGCTCGATTATGGCAACGCTGGCAGCCGAAACCTCAAGCCCGGCAGCGGCACCGAGCTCCTTCTTGCTCGGAACGTAGATGTACGGGATCTCCTTCTCCTCACACAGCGGTGGAAGGTGGGCAACTATCTCCTCGGGATCAACATCCTCGGCAATTATAACGAGCTTGGCCTGACCCCTCTCAACAGCCTTGGTGGTCTCGTTCGTGCCCTTCCTTATCCTTCCGGTGTCCCTGGCTATCTCAACGGCCTCAAGGGCCTTCTCGGCAAGCTCCTGCGGAACCTCAAATTTCACGTAGCTCGGCTTCGCCATCTTTCATCCCTCCGAAACCTCATCGTTCATCCGTTTGCAAGCCCGAATCCGGAGGAGAATTTAAAAGGGTTTCGATATCAGCAGCGGCCAAGCTCCTCATCCCGGGGGGTCAGGAAAAGATGAAAGCCTCATCACCGGCCTTCACTCGACTCCTTTCGGTAGCCCCTGTAAAGTTCAAGGCTTCTCCGGGCTCTGGCCTTGGGAATGTGGTGGCCCATTACGGCCACTATCTCATCGGCCCTTGCCTTTCCGTGAGTGAGCATTTTTCTCTCGGTCTTTATCTTCTCTATCCTGAAGGTGTAGCCGCCGACCTCGACAACCTCACCAACGGCGAACTCTTCATCCCGGGGAACCTTAACGCGGAAGGCTTGGGTTATGCCTTTCGGGAGGTAGATGGACACCTTGATGACCTTCGGATATGTCAGGCTCTCGCCCCAGAGTGTTTTGACTTCCTCGACCTTCGCCCGGTTAACGCGCCTGTTCTCGTCGAGCTCTATTCCAGTGACCCTGACCTCGTCCTCTTCCGTCTCAACGATGTCTCCAACCCGGATTTCCTCACCCTCCGGGAGCTCCGCGAAGGTTTTGAAGCTGACCTCATGCTTGCTGACTATGAGGGGAACCTTAATCAGCTTCGGAAGGGTTACATGCCAGACGTTGCCGCAGTCGTTACAGCGGAGAGTTAGTTCCCTCCCGCGCTCCCTTATCACTTCAACGTTCTCGCTACCGCACTCGGGACATACGAAGATTTCCTCCATTTTCCTCACCGGTGGGAGAAAAGGAAACGGAGTTTATAAAGGTGAAGGTGAAAACTGTTCAATTAATAGCTCCTATTAGTTCCAAGGTTCTAAGGGCATAGTAGGTTTCCTGCAATCCCCCATAGCTTTTCTCTCCCCTATAGAACAAAAAGCCACCATACTTGTATTTTAAAGAATGGATAAAACCTATCAAACTCTGAACGTCTTCTGGACAGTAGCCCATGTAGGCTAGTGCCCCCACTGCTCTATACGTGTTGTAGAGATCTGGATAACCCCAACCGCCATCATGCTCCATGCTGAGTATGAATTTAGCTGTCGTCTCATTAGTGTAATCGTATCCCAACGCATGGAGCAGCAGTACCGCGTTCTCTGTCCTGTAGAGGACCAGTACCGTGTTATTAGAAGGGGGTCCAAATGTTCCATCGGGATTTTTTAAGGATAAGACATTTTGGATAAGACGTTTTTTAGTGTCCTCCCCAATTCTTACCCCGGTTGCTCGACCTAAACGGAGAAGGGCTATCCAGCCCGTGTCCATTAGGAGGGAGTTCGTCCTGTTGCGTAGGTACAACTCTGTTAACCGAGCTGTTTCATTTCTCAGGTAGTCCTTATCTACAGGACTCAGGGTGATATTTAATGCCCTGTAAGTCATGTAGATTGAGTATAATGGGCTTGGATCATCTCTGGAATAAGGCCATCTGTTGTATAACGCACGGGACAGATACTTAGCTATTGCTGTTCTGTTGAGGGGTATTCCGATTTTCTTGGCAACGTAGACTCCCATGTACGTCAATATTGGCCCACAGGACTTTTGAAACGTGAAAGCGAAGCCTCCAAGAGGACTTTCCCAGCTGTGTATGAACCCTATTGTTTTTTTATCCGGTCTTTGGCCGAGTAAAGCGATTGTCTTTACAGCATAGTACGTTCCCTGGAACTCTCCGTAGTTCTTTCCAAAAAGGTTAAATCCGCCATCAGGTAGCTCTTGAGACATTATATAATTGTAAATCTCCCCTGAGATGGTGTTGTTCAGGAGATTGTACTCACTAAGCACTTGAGTAAGTTTAGCCACTATAAAAAGAGGCGGTTTGCTCTTAAGTATCTTCCCGATATTTTTGGACAGGTTCTCGATAAAGGCGACATCTTCCCGATACTCCTTTGTTTTTGTATAACTGACCCCCATACTCTTCAAGCACTTAGTATAACTGATAAAGTTAAACAAAAACCCCATTAAATTAAGCCCTTTGTATTCCCAGGGTGGTGTGAGATTTTGAAACCTTTCTAGGCAATATTCTCGGGTTTCTTTGAGATTGCTCAGGTTATAGCCGAGAACCTGTAAGAGTTCCACAGACTGAGGTGTAAAGTCCCTGCCATCATACACAAAAGAGCCATTTTTCTGTTTCATATTTAATATGAATCTCATGATTTTACTCGGGTTCTTTGGGGATGAGTTTAGCATTTTCAATGTCATAACTCCATAATACACTATCCAGAATGGGGTAATACCCGCATCATAGTCAGTCGTCGTATTTTTGAAGAGATTGCCTTCATTGTTGTGAAGCCATTTTATAGTCTGAAGTCTGTTGTAAGGAGTTTGATTTATCATTTTTAGCGCTGATACAAAATAGTACGTTGAAACAATATCGGGGGTTATTGTATCATCGATTTCCGTAAAACCTCCCTCTGGACATTTAGCAAGATGCAGTCTTTTTGATGTGTAATTAATCCATTTTTGGGCAAGAAACGTGGAGAGATTAAGAAACCCTGGAAAACACTCAAGCCGGGATTTCACCTCCTCATTCCCAATAGAGTTGCCCTCTCTGTGAGTATTCCATCCGTTGAGAGATGTTTCCCAGAATACCCCCAACAACAAAATTAGAACTAAAAAAGAAGAGAAGAAAACCCTTTTCTTCATTCTCACAGCCTCCTGACTTTGATGACGTTAGCTCCTTGTATGTAGTTTGTGTTTCCTCCCACGGCACCGAAATAAAATTGACCCGTGGTGTGGTCCTCCACACGCCATATACCAAAAATTGCAGTTGCCTCTATGTTGTCAAAGTTCACTCCAGCGTTGTCTGTGTTGTGGAGGGTTATACTGTACTCTGCTTCATCTGAGGTTCCATAAAAACCGGTACCTAAGGGGATTGAAACAGATACGGAACCGCTGAGGGCAACGAACTTTAACCTAACTCCCAAGGTCAAATCTTCTGCCGGATAATCTTGGGACCACCAATAGTCGTATGGCTGGATCCAGCAAGCTGCGGAGGAGTATCCACCAACTGTCACTACCGAGAACTGATCATTCTCTATGGCTAAATATGCATACGCGGAGATGTAAACATCTCCTTGATGAGGTATGCTGAAAGCCTTTCTCTGTTCATAGTCAGAGTTTGGTCCATATAATTGGCTTGATATCCCAGTTGATTGTTTGTGCCTGAGAGAGAAATACTTGTTAACTGCCATGAAAACTTCTTTCCTGTCCATTCCAGGAGTATTGGGAATTTGCACCACCCCATTCTTCACAAACACTGGGATTTTCTGGCCATTTACATACACTGTGACTGTGTATGTGTTGACTTTGACTTCAGGTTGTTTGCTGTAGCTGGTGGCACTCACTCCATGGAGCATGGCTCCAACCAACAGCAGAGCCATAAACCATGCTAGTTTCTGTCGCATTCGCCCCCCCAGATGGGTGGTCACTTGGGTATGATGTGCTAGAGTATTTAAAATTTTCGATTTTGTTATGAAGCTCTATGTTTGGTATATATTGTCTAAGTCTTATTATACATGATTGTATTATTTCCCCTCAAGGAACTTTACGTATGATTAGGAATCAACAAAGTGAGAGGGTAAAAGGAAGAGCAAAGTTGCCTCATCAAAGCTGGCTCCCCTCCTCGGGATTCTTAATCTTCAACAGCGGGCAGACTTCCATGCACTCCCGGCAGTGAACGCATCTATCCCAGTCCACCACTATCTTCTTGCTCCTCTCGTCTATGCTCAGCGCGTTTTCAGGGCACTTCCCGACACAGACGCCACAGCCGACGCACTCGTAGGCACGCTTGACGAGATAGTAAGCGTTCCACGCTTCTTCCTCGTTCGGTGCTCTGGCTTTCTTCGTTCCGGTCAGGAACTCGACCCCTCCCGCCTTAATAACGTCCCCCTCAACGGTAACCTCGCCGAGGATTGGGGCGACCTCAAGGAGGCGCCTCCTGTTGAGCACCGTGTTGAACTCCAGCTCGTAACCCTCTGGTGTTTCCCTTATCTCAACTCTAACCGGCTCCCACGAGCGCTCCTCTGGGATTTCAACGCCGAGCTTCCTCGCTATGGCCCTCTCGCCTTTGCTCAGCCTCTTCCAGCGCCAGAAGCCGTAGGTAATCCACTCCTCGGGAAGGTTAAGGCGTTTCCTCCAGTAGTCCAAGGCCTTAAACCACCTCTCCCACAGTTCGGGCTTTTCCCTCTTGAGCCTCTCGAATTCCGCCAGAGAAGCGCTCGGACAGAGGAAACAGCCTATCCTGTCAAAGCCCCTCTCGTAGAGCGGGTTGTACGGGAGTTTCCTGCTGAAGATGTAGAGCCAGACCTCTATCGCTCTCCAGTGGAATATCGGCGATGCCCCAATCTCGTTGGGCACCCACTCGTTCCTCCATACGCGGGGCTGTTTAAAGCGCTTTATGCTCTCGTACTTCCTCTGGCCGACGAACATGAGGACTCCTTCGGGATAGTTCTCCTTTATAGCTAAAGTTATCGGGCCGAGCTTCGTTACCTTACAGCACCAGCGGTAATCGCGACCTGGCGGTGAGAAAACGTATAAAGCCCTCCAGAAGGCATCTCCAGCATCGGCGACTATGAACCTTATTCCCTTTGGCTCAAGCTCCTTCCTAAGCCTCTCTACGTACTCTACCGTCTCGGAGAACTCTATGCCCGTGTTGTTGAAGAAAACCGTAAAGCCCTCCCCAAACTCCTCCAAAGCCAGCCCGAGAACGGCTAAGCTGTCTTTTCCGCCAGAAAAGGCAACCGCCACGGGAAGGTTGGAGTACTTGCTCGCAACGCGCCTCATGAACTCTCTAGATTTCATAACCTTCTCTTCCAGCGCTATACTGTTTGCCCTGAGAACGTCCTCCATTGTGGCCTTTCTGCCCTCGCGGTACCTAACCGTTTTCTGCCTCTTCGGTTTAACCCCAGTTCCCCTCTCTCCTCGGATTAAAGCCTCGTAGTCCTTCTTCGCTATTCCAGTGGCGAAGACCTCGCCGTCCTCTGAAACGAGGATCACCTCGTCGTTCACCCTTATACTGGGGTCCGCCTCAAGGACACCCACAGCCAAAAGGTTCGCCCCTTTCTTTATTGGCTCCACCGCGCCTTTATCGACGATCACCCACTTCTTCATTTTCTTTCCGTAGAGCTTCCAGAGTGCTATTGCACCTTCAACCTTTAAACCGGCTCTCCACCTGAGCTTGATTGGGTCGAACTTCACGTAGCCAAAGACGTAGCCGTCAACGATTATCTCATAGGCATCGTCCTCACTCGGAAGCTTGTTGAGGAGGACAATCTTTCCGTCGAGAACCTTGCCTACATCAACGCCGAAGTGCTTTTTAAAGACCGAGCGGATGAACTCGATGTCCTTTTCAAAGGCAAACCTCAAGTCACCGGGTGGAGTTATGTCGAGCCTAAAAACACCCTCTTTCCCATGAACAGCACAGGCATCGCCGATGAGCGGAACGTTGCACTTCTCGCACCAGTTTATATAGGCTTTACCGAGGAAAACCGGTCTTCCCATGCTCTCACCTGAGGGTGAATGGAGGGGAGGTTTATAAGTTGGGCGGTTCGATTTCAAACAAGAAAAAGTTTATAAGCATAAACACCAATTGGAGGTGAGATTTCCTTGGGGTGATAGTAATGAGCTTTGCAGGTGCTGTTATACTAATCCTCGGGGTTTTTCTTCTTGTGATGCTCCTCCTGAGCGTAAAGGTGATAAGACCATACCAGAGGGGGCTCGTGGAAAGGCTCGGAAAGTTCAACAGAATCCTGGAACCGGGCATCCACTTCATAATCCCCTTCATGGAACGCGTTAAAGTTGTGGACATGCGCGAGCACGTCGTTGATGTTCCCCCTCAGGAGGTCATCTGTAAGGACAACGTCGTCGTTACCGTCGATGCAGTGGTTTACTACCAGATAATCGACCCGGTCAAGGCCGTTTACAACGTCAGCAACTTTCTGATGGCGATAATCAAGCTCGCCCAGACGAACCTCCGTGCCATAATCGGCGAGATGGAGCTCGACGAGACCCTTTCCGGGAGGGACATAATCAACGCCCGCCTTAGGGAAGAACTTGACAAGATAACCGATCGCTGGGGTGTCAAGATAACCCGCGTCGAGATACAGCGCATAGACCCGCCGAAGGACATCCAGGAGGCGATGGCCAAGCAGATGACCGCTGAGCGTGAGAAGAGGGCCATGATACTCCTCGCTGAGGGCAAGAAGGAGAGCGCCATAAAGGAGGCTGAAGGTCAGAAGCAGGCGGCTATCTTAAGGGCCGAGGGTGAAAAGCAGAGGCAGATACTCATAGCGGAAGGACAAGCCCAGGCCATCAGGAAGGTTCTTGAGGCCCTTAAGATGGCCGACGAGAAGTATTTAACCCTCCAGTACATAGAGAAACTGCCGGACCTGGCGAAATACGGCAACCTCATCGTGCCCTACGACACGGAGTCTCTGATAGGCCTCCTCAGGATACTCCAGAAGGTTAAGGAGACGCCCATATCCCCAGCCCCTCCCAGTGATAAAAACGAACCTCAAGGAGCCGAGGATAATATGAGCCCCGAAGACATTAAGAAGCTCAAAAAGCTGATGGAGTGAGGGTTATGGAAGCTCTCCCCCTTTCCCTTTTAATCCTGGGCCTGCTCATAATTCTCCTTGATATGATGGTCACCGCCTTCATAACGCCGATAGGCGTGGCCTTCGCCACCCTCGGAATCCTCCTCGGATTCGGGCTCGGCTTCACCGAGAGCTTTGTCCTCTCGCTCATAGCCTCGGTTATAGCATATTTCCTTGTTGGCCACTACATCAGGAGAGACATCAGGGACATTGGAGCGGAGAAAAAGAAGTACACCTTCGAACTGAAGGGTAAGAGGGGCAGGGTCGTTGAGATTGGAAAGGAACACTACATCGTGGAGCTCGATGGAGACAAATGGATAGCGATTCCCGAGGACGGCGAGCTGAGGGTGAACGATACAGTCGAGGTCGTTGACGTCGATGGAGTGAAGCTGATAGTTAGGAAGGTCTGATCAAGCTCCAACCCCGGAAAGCTCCTCCAGAGTTTTTCCAGTGAGCGGGAAAACGCCGTTCTCGTACACAATCCTGCCATTTACAACCACAAGCTCTATGTCACTACCCCTAGCCGAGTAAACGATGTGGGAGTATAGGTTTCCCTGTGGGGTGAACCAGGGACTCTTTGCGTTCAAGAGGACCAGATCAGCCAGGTAGTCGGGCCTTATGAGTCCCGCCTTGATGTTCAAGGCTCTAGCGCCTGAAATAGTCGCCATCCCGAATAGCTCCCTGGCAGGAACCGAGTGAGCTCTTCCGGTAGTTATGTTTGCAACAATTCCGGCAGTTCGCATCTCAAGGAAGGGATCTAAGATTCCGGTCGGGTTGGGGGAGTCGTTGCCCAGAGCGACGTTAAGGCCGATACCGAGAAGCTCCCTGAGGTCAACGGTTTTTCCTTCAAGTTTTGCGTTGCTCGTCGGACAGTGGACGAGTGTTGAGCCGGCCCTTGAAAGCGTTTTGAAGTCGTCTTTTCCCAGATAAACGCCATGAACCCCGATCAGCCTTTTCCCGAGGATTCCTGCCCTGGAGAGCAGTTCAACGGGGGAAAGGCCGTAGCGCCTTTTCACATCCATAACTTCGGCCCTGCTCTGGGCGAGGTGTATGTGTATCACCGCCTCATCGTCAAACTCCCCGAGCTCCTTCAACAGTTCAAAGGAGACCGTGTTTGTTGCGTGTGGTGCTAGGGTTGGTCTAACGAGCCCATCCTTTCCCTTCCAGCGTTTGAAAAAGCGAAAGCCCTTCTCGGGGCTTGCGTGGGGAAAGTCAACCTCATCCATAACCGTCTGCCCGATAAAAGCCCTGATCCCGAACTTTCTGGCGATTTTAGCTATCTCCTCAGCAAAGAAGTAGTGGTCGTTTATAGTTGTCGAGCCGTTGGCAATGGCCTCACCAATTCCAACCTCTGCCCATTTTCTAATCTCCTTCCCAGTCCATTCCCGCTCCATAGGCCATATAATCTTTTCCAGCCACTCTTCCGTTGGCAAATCTTCACCGAGCCCTCTGAACTTTGCCATCGCCACGTGAGTGTGGGCGTTTATGAAACCGGGCAGGATGAGGTAACCCTCACCCCCATAGGTCTCATCGACCCCAAACTCTCCTAACTCCTCGATCCCAACAACGGCCCTTATCCTATCGCCCTCAACGATAACTGCACGTCGGGGCCTTACACCGAAGTAATCGAGGACCGTTCCGAGGAGAGCGAACATACCCTCACCGCTGGATGTATGACAGGTAAATACTTAAAGGTTTTGACGTATTGACACCAAAATGCCCAAAGGGTTTAAATCGTGGAAGGAGTAGCGAACACCATGCCACACCTGATACTCATTGAGGAGAGCCTGAGGGCAATCTCACCCTGGTTCAATCGCCCCTTCTGAGGTTAGCGTTATAAACCCCCTGCCCGAGTTTTCGGAGGTGGTGTTATGATAGATAAGGTTTACTGCGCTGATGTTAAACCCGAGATGGAAGGAAAGAGGGTTAAGCTCGCCGGATGGGTTTACAGGAAGAGGGAAGTCGGGAAAAAGGTATTCGTAGTGCTCAGGGATTCGAGCGGAATCGTTCAGGTCGTCTTTTCAAAGGATAGAAACGAAGGGGCTTACAGAACTGCCAAGAAGCTTGGCCTTGAGTCCAGCGTGATAATTGAGGGAACCGTTAAGGCCGACCCGCGCGCTCCTACTGGCGCGGAGGTTCAGGCGGATAAGCTCGAAGTAATCCAGAACGTCGAGTTCTTCCCGATTACAAAGGACGCGAGCCAGGAATTCCTGCTGGATGTGAGGCACCTCCACCTCCGCTCGCCGAAGGTGGCGAGCATAATGAAGGTTAAGGCCACGCTGATGCAGGCAGCTAGGGAGTGGCTCCTTCAGGACGGCTGGTACGAGGTCTTCCCGCCGATACTTGTTACGGGAGCGGTTGAAGGTGGCGCTACCCTCTTTAAGCTCAAGTACTTCGACAAGACAGCCTACCTAAGCCAGTCAGCACAGCTCTACCTTGAGGCGGCAATCTTCGGCCTCGAAAAGGTCTGGTCTCTCACGCCGAGCTTCAGAGCTGAGAAGAGCAGGACGAGAAGGCACCTCACTGAGTTCTGGCACCTTGAGCTTGAGGCGGCATGGATGGACCTCTGGGACATCATGAAGGTCGAGGAAGAACTCGTAAGCTACATGGTGCAGAGAGCCCTTGAGCTCAGGAGGAGCGAGATTGAGCTTTATAGGAAGGATTTAACTACCCTCAAGAACGCGGTTCCGCCTTTCCCGAGGATAAGCTACGATGAAGCTATAGACATACTCCAGAGCAAGGGGGTAAACATAGAGTGGGGCGAGGACATGGGGACCGACGAGGAGAGGGTTCTAACGGAGGAGTTCGAGAGCCCCTTCTTCGTCTACGGTTATCCAAAGCACATCAAGGCCTTCTACATGAAGGAAGACCCAAGCGACCCAAGGAAGGTTTTAGCCGCTGACATGCTGGCTCCCGAAGGCTACGGCGAGGTAATAGGCGGTTCCCAGCGTGAGGACAGCTACGACAAGCTCGTGCAGAGAATCCTTGAGGAGGGTATGGACCCGAAGGACTACGAGTGGTACCTGGATTTAAGGAAGTACGGCTCGGTTCCGCACAGCGGTTTCGGCCTTGGCCTAGAGAGGCTAGTTGCCTGGGTCCTCAAGCTAGACCACGTGAGGTGGGCGACGCTCTTCCCGAGGACCCCCAGCAGGCTCTACCCGTGATAATGTTTGGACGAGCGCTGGCTGATTTTTACCCCTTAAATTTTTACTGAGGTGAGATTCCTGAAGAAGAGTTGATTTTATAGCCAATAAGCTGTCAGCGAGCGTTTTAAGGGTTTCGCATAGGGGCAATTCCCAAGAGATTGGCCCTGCAAAAGAGACACAAGTCCCGATTAAATTTCATCGGAAGGTTTGCTGTGGTGCCGGGGCGGGGCTTTGAACCCCGGACCTCTCGGTTTCTCAGGCTCCCCCGAAGGGGAGCGGCCCTATGAGCCGAGCGCTCTGACCAGGCTAAGCTACCCCGGCACTGCCCGAGCGCTCGACCTATACCTCCAGTAGGGTATTTTTAAATCTTTCGGCCCAGAAGCGACGAAGGTGAAGCCTCATCTTGGTCAAATCAACGGCCCTCATGGTTTCCCTCATCCAGTCGGGCAGGTCCTTCCTCACGCTCCTCCAGAGGACGCGGTAGTCAAGGATAACTATGCTCCCCCTCTCCTCTGCCGAGCGGTGAACCCTTCCAGCTGCTTGAACCAGCTTCCTGTGGGCTGGTAGATAATAGCCGTAGTAACGGCCCTTCCCCGGGAACTTCTTCTCGAAGTACCTTATCTGGGCCTGAACCCTTGGGGTTGGCCTCGCGTAGGGTATCCCTACGAGGATCACCCCGTTCATCTCGTCCCCGCTGTAGTCCTGCCCCTCGCTGTTCCTCCCACCCATGACCCCGAGGAGGACAGCACCGTTGGCCTTTGCATGGGCCTTAAACTGGGCAACCAAAAGATCGTTTTCCCGGGAGGACGCGCCCTGCTTCTCGACGAAGACGGCCTTTCCAGTTTCCTCAATGCGAACCTTCAGGTTTGCCGAGAGGAGCCCCCGAAGAACCTCGTAAGAAGCTGCAAAAACCCCGACGTTTTTGGGGATTATCTTTACCGCCTCGACTATGTAGTCCGCCATCTTCCGATAGAGTGCCAGGGAGCGCTCATCTCCTCTCGTCGAGACGTCCTTGGCAACCAAAACCTGTGCGTTTTCCCTCTTCACCATCCTCGGAAACTTCTTGAGGCGGGCCTTCTCAATGCCCATAACGTCGC
>NZ_JALUFF010000083.1 GCF_027052235.1 Thermococcus sp. | reverse complement strand
TTTCTTCGTGTCCTCTTTATCCCCCGCGAGTTCGTCAAAGTCCGCTATTACGTATTCGCTCTTCTCACTTGGCTTGAAGTAGTCGGCCACTAAGTACGGGACGAACTCGATGGTTTCCGGAAGGTTCCCGGGAACGTCAAGGGTGTTTTTGAGGAGGAGAACTTCTCCAAGTGGAATTCCTTTCTCGTAGGGTATGAAGTACCTGAACGGGCCTTTCGTTATGTCCTCACCCTCATAGGCCTTCCTGTCCAATACAAAGCCTTTAACCTTGGGCAGTTTTTCACCCAATCTAAAGAGCTCTATGCACGTTTCACAGGCCTCTACTTTGTCCTCCCCTAAACTGAACTCCTTAAGCTCGCTCTTCGACACTTCCTTCCCACAGACAGCGCACTCCTCAAGCCTTTCACTGGCTTCTGGCTCTTTGAAGAGCCCTTCAACTTCTCCAAAGCGCCTCAGCTTCCTGAGGTCAAGCTTTCTCTTTAGCCTCTTCCGTGCAATTGGGAGCAGGGGATGGCCTTCTTTATCCCTTCCGAGCTCTTCCCCGCTCACAGCCTCCCAGTCCAGAGCGAGGTAGAGCTTTCCGTCAAATTCGCGGTAGAGCCACTCAACAACGTGCTTCCTTATGCTTTCGAGCTCTTTTCTGGCTTCCTCGGTGTTCTGGCCGAGGATGAGGAAATGCCCGCCGGCGTTGAATATAACGTTGACCCTTGTTAAACCGAGCCTGTTGATGATTTCGAGGACGATGTCCCAGGCAATTAGCTCCAGATAGGCGCTCCTAGCGCGGAGGTACTTTAGCGTTCCCTTTCCGCTTATCCCGTAGATGAAGTCCTGTATTCCTGAAAAGTCACCTTCAATCAGGAGAAACATCTTTTCCCTCCTGCACCTCCCGGCTTTTACCTCCTCCGCTGTACAGCCGGCCTTCAGCATGGCCAGAGCTATGGCGGAGGTCATCCTCATGTGGTCGTAGAGCGAGATGACGTTTCCCTTAGCGGTTACAGAGCTGACGAAGGTGAGGCGCTTCTCAAGAACCGGGAGTAGTCTATCAACCCGGAGCTCACTTTTCTTGAGGTCTTCTGTAAGGCCTTCTATCACGTTTCTGTAGTCCCATTTTGTTAGGCTTTCAACCTCCCCGGGAACCGGCAACTCCTGACCGAATTCAAGGACAACCGGCCGGTAGGCCTTTTCCCTGTTGAAAATTGAGTAGAGCGGCCTTATATTCCGGGGTTTGCCTTTCTCCCTCTCGGCCGAGGAGAGGTTGTCGGCCTCGTAAACTATCCACAGGGCCCTTATAATGTCCTCCTCGCTCAGCCCAAAGCACTCCGGAAGACTCCTAATTGCCTCCCTGATTCTGACCTCGTTGAAGTGCTCGCTATGGTGGAAAGCCGAGAAAAGCGCGAGAAGCCCGTATTCTTCTCTCCCCGTTTCCGTTGCCAGCCATCTAAGGAACTCCGCTCCCTGCTCCGAGTGGTCGCCCGAGTAAATGCCAGCCCTCTGCACGGGCTTTCCGATGTCGTGGAGGAGCCCGCCGAGGGCAACAAGTTCTTCAAGTTTCAATCTTTCACCTCCTGATGGGGTTCAAAAAGCCGAAGCCGAGGCTGTTCTTCTCACCGAGGCCGGCGTCCATTATGAAGCGGTAGAAGCGCCTTTCCTCAGGTCTTATGCGCTCCTTCTCAAGGAGCTCCCAGTTCGAGCCTATCACGGGAAAGGGAACGCCGTTCTTGACGACCTTGACGTAGACGTCGAGCTTTCCATTGTTTCTGAGCTTTGGGATAAGCCTGTCAAAGATGGGCCCTTCGAGGAAGAAATCCTCGCCGTAAAAGGCCTCGTACTTCTTCTCCGCGTTCTCCTTGAGCCTCTGGAGGAAGAAGCGAAGGTCTCTGTGCTGGTGGAGCTTGAAGTTATCCTTGATGGCGCCGTATAGAGTGTTAATGAAGCCTTTCTCCGGGGAAGAGATGAGTAGTGTGGGTCTCCCCATGGAGTCCATGAAGAAGTCCGAGAAGGTGAAGAACTTGAAGCGAGGTTCGTCGTGCCTTTCGCCGTACTCCGAGCCCTTCAGCAGGCTGTAGATGAACCCCTGGACTGCGTGTTTGTTCGGCCTCTCAAAAGTTCCATTTTCAGGATAAAAAGCAACTTTCAGTCTCATCCGGCACACCCTTATGGTTACGGGCACCCCATAACTGCACTCCAAAATTTATAAGCCTTGTGATTAGAAAAACCCCTAAAATTCTGATTCAAAGGCTTAAAATTGAAGATTTTACAGAGAATTACATAAAGTTGAATAGCAAGCCGAACCACAGGGGTGAGACAACCAGGGAGTTCGGGATCACAGGAAGGTTGTATTCACTTCCCACGAAGAACCCCCGCGACCGTCGGGGGAGAAGTGCAGTTTGGGGCTGTTCTACGGAGATGAATATGCAACGCCAAGAGGGAAAATAAGTCATCACCTTCCCATACAATGTTGTTCTGCGAAACAAACAATATACGACAAACTCCAGCACGCATGGTATCCAGTAGCCTTTCCACACAACACTGTCCTACGGACACCCCGGGAAATTTTCCCATTTTCCGGAAATAAAAGTTTGAGCCTTACCGTGAAAACCCATGCCACTGCACACCATTTATAAATCCTCAGAAATAGAGTGGGCGGGCTTAACCCTTAGTCTCTCCCGTTGGACCGGAACACGCTAAATTCCGGTGTTGGCTCTCCCCGCTTCCAGATGTATTCATCCAGTGGGAAATTACCACCGTCGGGGTAATCAAAACCCGAAAAGTCCCCATACCAATCCTTACGGCAGTTAAAGCCCTTTGGGCCAGCCTGAGGGAAATTCAAAAAAGAACAAAGCCAATAAACCAAAACCACCTTCTCCAGCCGGGTTTCAGATTTCCGGTGCCACTAACCGAGGATTTCCTCCTTTATCCTCTCGGCGAGCTCAACCATCGCCCTGCTCGCCTGGCTCTCTGGGAAGGCCTCGACGAAGGGCTTGAGGAGGCTCATACTCCTCGGTATGGCTCTGTCATAGGGTATCTCTCCGAGAACAGGGATTCCCTCGCTCTCGGCCCACTCCCTCAGCCTGGTGAAGCCCGGGTTGAGGTCGGCCTTGTTGATTATTAAGTAAGCCGGCTGTCTGAAGTGCTGGACGACCTTGTAAGCCCTCTGGACGTCGGAGAGGGAAGCGGGCGTTGGCTCCGCTATGAGTATCGTCAAATCTGCCCCGCCTATGCTCGCTATCACCTGACAGCCAATTCCAGCTGCCGAGTCAACTATCATGTGCTCCAGCTTGAGCTCTTCCATAAGTTTTTTAGCCCACTCCTTCTCCTCCGTGACGAGCTTTCCGCTCTCGGGCCGGCCAACATCGAGCTGGGCGGATATTATCGGAAAGCCGTACTTGGTCGTGGCCTTCCTTATTATCCCCGAGCGGACTTCCTCTAGGCTTATCGTCCCGGGAACGGGGCAGACGAGGCCACAGACGTTACAGCCCTCGCAGGTGAGCTCGTTGACGACGTAGTTGCCCTCATCGTCTATGTAAATGCACTCGTAGGGACAGCGTTCCATACAGATGCCACACCTTACGCAGTTCTCGGTGTTTATTCTGGCCACCTTCGCCCCAAAGTGCTCCCTCTCTTCCTCCCACTCCGTAACGCCGAGGAGAAGGCTGAGGTTAGGGGCTTCAGCGTCGGCATCAACGGCCACGAAGCTGTACTCGTCCTTGAGTAGATAGAGGAGTGAAGCGGTTATACTGCTCTTCCCGACGCCACCCTTACCGCTCGCTATGGCTATCTGCATCACTCATCACCTCCGAGAAAGCGAGCAACTTTCTCCGCCAGCTCCCGGAAGATTATTGCCTCGGGAACGTCCCAGAGGACAACGGGCTCTCCCTGAACGTAGCTCCTTACTATGTTCTCGCTGTAGGGTATCTCGGCTACGACCTCCGCCCCGTACTTTTCAGCCAGTGCATAGACCCTCTCCCTCTCACCGAGGTCGGCCCTGTTGATGACTACCCACGTGGGCATGTCCATAAGCTGGCCGAGCCTCAGGATGAGCTCAGTGTCGTGTATGCCCAGCGGTGTGGGCTCTGTAACCGCTATAAGCAACTCCGAGCCTTCGATAGCCTTTGAAACGGTGTTCCCTGTTCCAGCGGCTGTGTCAACGAGGAGGAGTTCATGAGGAACCGAGCGGGCGAGCTTTTTGGCCTCGACGACGAGGGGCATCGAGCGCTCCTCGCCTTCCCTCAGCTTCCCAGTTACAAGTGTGAACCCGTAGGGGGTCTCCGTTACGTAGGTGTGGCCTATAACCCGGAAGGCCTCCTGGATGGCGCCCGGGACGGGGCAGACTATCTCGCAGGCCCTGCAACCGGAGCAGAGGTTCGGCATGAGGAAGGGCGTTCCGTCCCTCAACGTTACTATCGCGTGCTCCTCGCAGGCCTCGGCGCATTTCCTACAACGGGTGCACTTGGAGTAGTCAAAGCGGGGCATGAACTGGTTTACCGGCCTCTCGTTGGTCAGCTTAACTCCGAGGAGAATGTGGTCGTTGGGAGCCTCAACGTCGAGATCACCCAGAACAAGTTTGAAGCGCCTTGCTAGCTCGACCGCAAGGTTAATCGCAACCGTTGATTTCCCAGTGCCTCCTTTTCCACCGCTCACGGCTATCTGCAACTTCTCACCCCCGAGTTAGGGGGGCCGAATTCCTTTTAAGCCTTGTGCATAATCACAAAAGTCCGAAAGATTTTTATTAACTTTCTGTTACTAAACATGGTGATCAACATGGACCTAGCGAGGATTGAGATGAAAAAGGCCGAACTCTACAGGGCCCTCATTCCGCTCGTTCCAAGGGACTTCAGGGACGACCTTAAACTGCTCGCGAGCCACGCAGAGAGAAACGCAAAGTTGCTCGAAAAAGTTCGTGTGCCCGCGAACACAAGGGGACTGAGCGAGATTGAGGTCGCAATGGGGTTCTTAGAAAGGGTACTAACTGAGCCGGATTCTAGAGTCGAGGACTACTACAGATACGCGATAGATGCGGAGGAAGCAACGGCAAGGCTTTACTCGGAGCTCAGCATGCGGGCAAAGTCCGAAAGAACTAGAAGATTGTTCCGCTGGCTTGCGGAGATAAGCAGGGAACACGTGGAAATTCTGAAAAGGCACCTTGAGATGTGGGAGTTTGTGCAGGAAGAAGTCGAGGAAGAGGACATCCCGGAGGATTTACTGGAGCAGTGGTTCGAAGACATCGACCTTTGATTAGGCAGACCTAATGCTTTTAAATCCTCTTTCGATTTTTCTCCCGGTGATGCCAATGGAGAAAAGATGCCTCAAAGTTGCTTTTGGAATGGAGGACGATGAACACCTCATAGATGCCCACTACGGCGATTCGGAGTTCTTCGCGATCTATGAAATCTGTGAAGACGGGAACGTTAAACTCCTTGAGAAGAGGCCCAACAGGGCCAAGGACATCGAGGAGGAGCACGACGAAGGCCACGGCGACCCGAGGAAGTTCAAGGCCGTTGTAGGCCAGCTTTTGGACGTTGACGTTTTGGCAGCGTTCAGAATGGGCCCCAACTTTCTAAGAATTCGTGACAAGACCAACAAGGTGGCCTTCTTCACAAGGACGAGGGACTTAAAGCTCGCCCTTCAGAGGCTCGTTGAGAACTTCGACGAGCTGTGGGAGCAGGTGCAGGAGAAGAAAAAGGCCATCGGGAAGCCAATCTTAGAGGAGTGAGCATGAGGTTCTGGGGAATCGAACCAAAGGTCGGACTTGCCTCGGGTTCCTACGCCCTTCTGGCCTTTTATCTTAACGGGAGGTCTGGCATGGGCTTAGCCTTCCCCCTCCTCGGCCTCTTCCTCCTCGTTTCCGGACTGACCCTCTGGCTCGTCTGCTACCTTCAGGTTTCAAAGGCCTACGCGAGGGGCGAGCTTTTGACGAAGGGGTGTTACTCTAGGGTCAGGCACCCGATATACGCCATCTGGGGCTTTCTGATTCTCCCCGGCTTTTCACTGGTGATAGGTGGCTTTATGCTCTTCCTCCCGGTTATCTACTGGCTCTCGGTTCTGGCCTTCATAGGCGAGGAAGAGAAAGCCCTTGAGGAGAGGTTCGGCGATGAGTGGCGGAAGTACGCGAGGAGAACATCCCGCTTCATTCAAAGGCCTTAAGCTTTTACCGGTTCACCTCTACGTCCTAGCCCACCTAAGAAAGGCCACCGTAGATTACGCCAAGATGATGGCGAGGATAAGCGAGCTTCCGCTTCCCCTCATCGAGGACGCGGTAAGGGAACTTATGGAAGCGGGACTGGTGGAGAGGGACTCGGGGAGCGCGATAAAGAGGAGTAAAGCGAGGTTTAAGAAGGCCTTCGAGGTCCACAAACACCACACCTATTACCGGCTCTTGCGCGAGGGGGAACTTTTCGTCCGTTCAATCGATGAGAAGTGGCTGAAAAGCTATTTCAACTCGCTTTTTCCGGACGGCTGGGAGGTAGTTAGGGCTTTGATTAGAGCTAAAAACTTCAACGAGCTCCCAGAGGAACTCAGAGATGACAAAATCAGGGAAGAGCTCCTCCTGCACCGCTTCATAACGCCAGCCGGAAGAAAAACGGAGTTCTTTAAGCTGTTGGTGGAGTTTCTTGGATTCGGGTGAAACGTTTATAGGGGGAAGGGTGGTAGCCTTACGGGAGGGAAGGTCATTGAAGAGCGAGTTCGCTCCGAAGTTCGCCTTCTGGTTCTCGTGGTGGGCAGTAATAGTCTTGGTCGGCATCTACACCGGAGGAGAACTCCCCGATAGGCTCAGATGGCTAACCGTTCCGCTCGGCCTCTCCATGATGGCCTACGGTCTTCTCCTCAACGCCATCGCCGGAAGAACGCTGAAGAAGTACGGCCACTTCGATATAAGGAAGGGCATCAGAAAACCGGAGAGGCTTGTAACGGTTGGAATATACTCCTGTATGCGTCATCCGGCCCAGTTCGGCTCGATTTTCTTCGGCTGGGGGCTTGCCCTCCTGACGTCAAACGCCTACGCCATCCTTCTAGCTGGCTGGTACTCCTTCTCGGCCCTCTACTTCATCCTCGCGG
>NZ_JALUFF010000082.1 GCF_027052235.1 Thermococcus sp. | reverse complement strand
CTTTCTCCCGAGCAGAAGGCACTCGTTAAGCGCTTCGCCGAGATGCACCTCGAGATAGAGAAGGACATGATAGAGACCTACCAGAAGATGGCCGAGAAGATGACCCACCCGCTCTTCAAGGGCCTCGCCGAGGCGATAGTTGAGAACGAGAGAGAGCACCACAGGCTTTTAGCGGAGCTGATAGCGAAGTACAAGGAGTAATCACTCCAGGATCCTGAGGAGGTAGTTCCACTCTTCTTTTCCCCAAACCTCTTTTGTCGTTATTACGACGAGGCTCCCGTTTGAGAGGTAGGCCAGGTCCTTAAGGGTCGAGAGGAGCTTAAGCACGCTTTTGAAGTCGTTGTAGAGCTTTAGGAACTCAGGGGTTTCGAGAACAATCACCCCGTGCTTCCCCATCTTCCTTGCTTCTCTGAAATACTGCGAGGAAATCTGGGTTATCCTGTAAAGGGACGTCGGTGAAATAGTTTTGCTCCCCTCCACCGTGCTGATCCTGTAGCATATCCACCCATCAACGGGTTCCATTGTCCGGTGGAATGCAAGCACGGGGTAGTCCGTCAGGGATTCACTCATGCCCCTAAACTCCTCCGGTGTCGTTACGATGACCCCACGTGAGAGGGACAGCCTTGCTGACCCCCCGTTCCCAAACCTGCCGGAATCGAGAAACCTCTCGCTGTATATCAGTTCGTAGTAGGCGTAAGCCATGAATGCCGCGATACCGGAGGAGATGTACACGGCCTGCTCCTCATTTATGAAGCCGTTAGAATAAACGAGTGGATACAGCATGCTCATCACACCCGCAAGAAAAATCGCGATGCCAAAGAGCTGTGCCCTCGATTTGTAATACGAGGACAGAATCTCCACCAAGACGGCACCACCTATCGCAAGCAGGGTCCCGGAAACGACGTAAGTTCCGCCCGGGCTTACCTTTGCTATGCTCTCGATTAAACCGTACACCAATGGAAGGCTGGGCAGGGAATACCAGACCATCCGGGGGGTTGAAACTTCCGTTTCCTCGGTGATGAGGTGGAGTATCCCCAAAAGCGTCAGGGCGGTTGCGGCCCCCATGAGCAGGGGGTTGATATCCACCCCAATACTCGAGGAAATGTTGGCTGGAAGAGTTGCACTCGCCAGCCATCCCAAAGAAAGGTAGAGGGCGGACTTCCTGTGTCCCCTGAAGTAAACTGCCAAAAAAGCAAGCCCTGTGGTAATTTTAACCGTTAGGATTAAGAGGAGGATGGTATCTTTCATACTTTTGCCCTTCTTTTTACACGGCACAAAAAGTTATAAGAATTTCCAGGTTGTTCGAAATACGAACTCGATTGTGTAACAAGAAGTTAAAAACGGGTGAGAGCGGTCTTCACGGCCCGACGTTCATCATCTGGCTGTACATGGCCCAGTCGAGGAGGAGTTCATACTCGGCCTTGAGGTTGTAGTAGTGGCCCCACTCCATGTCGCTGAGGTAGCGCATGAGCCTCTTCTTCTCCTCGGTGTCAACCATGTCCTCAAGCTCGGCGTAGAACTTCGCCGCTATCTCCTCGGCCTTCATGGCCCACCTTATCAGCTCTATTATGTCCTCAACGCCGTGGAGCTGCCTCGCGACCGGCTGAAGCTCCGGCCCTATGTGCTCCTTGGGAAAGACGATTTCCTTTCCGGGGAACATGTTGGCGTAAATCTTCCTCAGAAGCTCCTCGTGCTTCTTCTCCTCACCAGCGAGCCACTCTATCTTGTTCTTAAGCTCCTGGATGTCTATCCTCTCGGCGAGGCTCTCGTAGAACTTCCTCGCCCCGATCTCCGCTTTTACTGCCATTCCCAACAGTTCTTCAAGCGAGAAGTCCTTAACCTTCTCGAGGGGAAGCCCCTCTTCAAGCTCCGGCGGAACCATCTTCATCACCCCATTCTTCGAGCAGAAGCCCTATCTCGTTGTACGCTTCAACCCTCTTAAACCCTTCCTTCCTA
>NZ_JALUFF010000081.1 GCF_027052235.1 Thermococcus sp. | reverse complement strand
TGAGCAAAAGAGATGCAAAAAGGATTCTAAGCCGTCTCAGGAAAAAGGTCGAACTTATAGGCCTCAAGGACTACGAAAAGCACTTCGGGATAGTTGCGAAGAGTATAGAAGGAAAGGAGAACCTTGGGCCGGCTTTCGATTTGAGGGATTTTGAAAGAGTGTTCTCCAATGCATAAATGGTAATAAAACCTCAAAGAGGAATGTCCTCCTTGGAAAGAATACCCCCAACGTCCCAGTTTTCTTTCTTCGCCCTGTTGGAAAGGAGTTCAAACCAGCTCGCCATTAATTGTGCCGCACTGACTTTCTGGCCGAGGTAGTCGATGTCCTTCTTTTTGCTCTTAAAAGTCATCCAGAAACGCGCTTCTTTGGGATTGTCCCAACCTTCGAGATAAAAGCCACCGTAGTCTACCCGAAAGCTTGATCCCGATACCAAGCCCTCCTTGACAGAGACTCTTTTTATCGCGTAGTGAGGCAGTCCCGCGAAGATGATGTGTATCTTCTTACCACGTATTCCTCTACTCGTCCACATGGTGAATATGTAGAGTCTCTTGTCCGCCAAAAGTACCTCTGCATCCGCAGTCTCGACTTTCCACTCCACAGGCGGGTAGCGCACAATTGAGAGCGCACCGAATTTAACATAGAATCCCACTGGAATAGTTTTTATTTCTGGCCAGGCTCCAACAGGCCCCAAGTTAAACGGCGCATCTTCGTCCTCTTTCATAATGTTTGCAAGAGCTTCCATGTACTCAGAATGCAACTGTTTTAACGCCTCCCTCTCAAGGAGACCCTTGCCACCCCGGATAAAAAGGTTTATGCCTATTTCCCTTCTACCTCCGGGTATTTATAGATTTCCCTTCTACCGAAGGGTAATATATCTATGCAAGTAAGGCGGGCCAAAATCCTTATCAAACATCAACGCCAACTCAAAAACGGTGGGAGGATGGAAGTCATCGTCGATGCCGTTTACGAAAACGGCGTACTGAAGCCCAAGAAGAGGCTGAAGATCCCTGAGGGAAGCGAGGTCAGGGTGAAGATAATCCCAAGGAGAATTTCCGAGAGGACGTTCGGGGTTGTAAAGCTCAGCAAAAAGGATATTGACAGGATTATTGAGGAGATTGAAGATGAGTGGTAAGGACAACGTTTTCTTTGACTCCAACGTCCTCATATACCACCTCGGCGGCATAGAAGAGGCTAAAAAACTGATCAGAGACGTCGAAGACAGCAAAATCAGGGGATTTATAAATCCAATAGTGGCATCTGAGGTTCTCTTTTTCTACATAAAGGCAAGCACTGGAATGAAATCCTATGAGATAAAGAAAAAGCCACACGTGCTCTCCAAAATCGACTTGGAACCAGTTTTTGAGTTACTGTCACTCTTCAGCACCCTTGACCTCAATGCAGAGATAGTTAGCCGCTCGAAGAACGTGATTGAGAAATATCACCTCCTCCCAAACGACGCACTCATAGCGGCCACCTGCGAGTTCTATGGCATAGAAAAAATCGCCACGTTCGATGACGACTTCAAAAGGGTAGTCGGGCTCCAGATACTGCAGAAATGAAGAAAATGGGGCTCAAAGCCTCCCGTTTTCCCTCAGCCATTCGCCGTATTTAACGAGGGCGTAGACCCCATCGACGCCGTCTTCAACGGTCTCGTAAACTGGAATCCCCTTCATCTCGATGTTCCTGGCCATCTTGTGCGGGTAGTCTCCACCTGGCGCTATGAAGACCATCGGCTTGCCGTAGGCCTTCATTCTCTCCATGGCCTCAACGATGCCCTCGTCGAGAGCCGGACTCTGGAAGAGCGCTATAACGACGAGAACGTCAACGTTTTCGTCCTCCAAAGCGTAGCGCATGGCTATCTCATACCTGCTCGATGGGGCATCGCCGATGACATCAATCGGATTCTTATAGCTCATGTGCTCCGGGAGCTTTCCTGCCTCGATGTCCCGCTTAAACTTCTCTATAGTTTCCTCGCTCAGCTCGGCGAGCTTCATTCCACGCTCAAGCAGACCATCGCTCATCATGACGCCGGCGCCGCCGCCGTTGGTAACTATAGCCACTCGGTTGCCCTTTGCTGGCCTCTGCATGGCCAAAGCCTTGGCGTAGTTGAAGAGCTGTCTCATGCTTTTCGCCTCTAAGACACCGGTCTGCTCGAAGGCCGCCTGATAAATCCTGTAGGCACCGGCGAGCGAACCGGTGTGGGAAGCTGCCGCCTTAGCTCCGGCCTCGGTTCTTCCGCTCTTGAGTATAACGACCGGCTTCTTGAGGGTGACCTCCTTAGCGGTGTTGAAGAACTTCCTCCCGTCCTTAACGCCCTCGATGTAGCCGGTTATGACACCCGTCTTGGGGTCGTCGCCGAGGTAGGCCATGAAGTCGCTCTCGTCCAAATCGGCCATGTTGCCGAGGCTGATGAACTTGCTCATGCCTATCTTTTCTCTGGCGGCCCAGTCGAGGATTGCCGCGCCAAAGGCACCGCTCTGGCTCATGAAGGCGACCTTCCCGAAAGGTGGTCTCGCCTGCCTCTCCGGCGGGTTGAAGTTGCAGTCGAAGCCGTTCTCAAGATTGGTAACTCCCAAACAGTTCGGACCGACGACGCGGATGCCCCACTTCTTGGCCCTTCTGACGAGTTCTTCCTCTAAATCGGCCCTCCCGGCCTCCTTAAAGCCCGCGCTTATGACAACGGCGCCTTTAACGCCCTTCTCACCGCACTCGTCTATAACATCCGGCACGAACTTCGCCGGAACCGCTATAACTGCGACGTCGACCTCGTCGGGAACCTCCTTTATGCTTCTGTAAACCTTGAACTTCCTCCCGTTGACCTCTATCTCGCCGCCCTTGACGTTGACGGCGTAGACCTTTCCGCCAAAGCGGAGCGTTATGGAGCGCATTATTGCGTTGCCGACCTTTCCGGGGACGTGGGATGCTCCTATGACCGCGACACTTCTCGGATAGAACAGGAAGTCGAGGTTCGGTCTTTCCATCCTATCACCTCCGAAGTTTTTTCGGGAAGGCCTATTTAAGCGTTCCCGATGGACTTTTTATCCCGCTCATTAACCGGCCTGACCTTTACATATATAAACTTTTGTGGGAGAGAAAAGGTTAAATGCTGATGAACGTTAAAAATCACATTAGAACGTTAAAATGGGGTGGGACAGATGACCAAAGTTAAGGTAATCACAGACCCGAAAGTGATAAAACTCATGCTTGAGGATACGAGAAGGAAGATACTGGCCCTCCTTAGGAACAGGGAAATGACGATTTCCCAGCTCAGCGAGATACTCGGGAAGACCCCCCAGACGATATACCACCACATCGAGAAGCTCAAGGAGGCGGGTTTGGTTGAGGTCAAGAGGACTGAGATGAAGGGCAACCTCGTGGAGAAGTACTACGGCAGAACAGCGGATGCGTTCTATATCAACCTCTACCTCGGCGACGAGGAGCTCCGCTACTTCGCCCGCTCAAAGCTGAAGACGAAGCTTGAGATATTCAAGGCCTTAGGCTATGAATTCGACGAGGAGGAACTGCTGGACGTTATGGACAGGCTCCTTGAGAAGGAGCACGAGTACAAGACTGAGATATCGAAGGAGATAGAGGCCAACGAGGAGAAACTGAAGGACTTCTCGGACGAGGACATAATTCATGCCATCGAATGGCTCGCCATGGCCAGGATGGGCCGTGATGAGGAGTTCATATCCCTCGTCCGCAGGCTGGGTGAGATACTCGGAATAGAGCGGTGAGGGGAATGGCAAAGGGAATAAGGCTCTTGGTTCTTGACGTTTTAAAGCCCCACCAGCCGATAGTGACGGAGCTGGCCCTCGGCTTGAGCGAGCTTGAGGGGGTTGAGGGGGTAAACATAACCCTCGTCGAGATAGACAAGGAAACTGAGAACGTCAAGATAACCATAGTCGGGGACAACCTCGACTACGACGAGATAGTCAGAACTATAGAGGAGTTCGGTGGCGTAGTTCACAGCATAGACATGGTCGCCGCCGGAAGGAAAATCATCGAGGAAGAAGAAACCCCACAGGACAAGCTGGAGGAGTGAGTTTTGAAGGAGGTCATCATAATAACCGAGCCCGAGAGGGTTAAGGTACTCTCCGATGATACGCGCTTCAGAATCCTCCAGCTCCTCAGAAAGAGCCCGATGAGCATCGGGGAGCTCAGCCTTGCCCTTGGAAAGGACAGAACGACGATATACCGGCACGTGAAGGTTCTTGAGAGGGCGGGCCTCGTTGAGGAGATAAGCGTTGAAGGCAACGAGAGGATATACGGCAGGACGGCAAGGCTCTTCCTCATAAAGGCGGACCCTGATGAGAGCATAGAGAAATTCAGACAGGCCTACCTTCAGGTGGAGGCTGATAGGCTCGTTCGGATAATGGAGAAGGCCGGTTTCGAGATACGGGACAGGGCGAAGCTGGTCGAACTAGCCAAGGAGGTTCTGGATGAGATAGAGAAACGCTCTCAACCGGTTCTAAAGAAGGTCTCCCAGGCTGAGATAGAGTTAAGCGAGGTGGAGCTTTTCCACCTTCTCAACATGCTCGTTTTCATTCAGAGCTGCGATCTCTGTGAAAAATCAAGAGAAGTCAGAAGGATAATGAACATTTGACTTGGGGCTTTTCAGTTGGCGTACTTTAATGTCTTCCAATGAACATTGATAGCAAAGCTTAAATATTTCACCATCAGTGATACAAGTTGAGAATCCGTGCATGGCTATGAGCAGGGGTGTTCGTGGATGGGTGCCAAAAAAGCCCTCGTGGTTTTGTTGCTTCTCTTTCTGGCGATCGGCATGACAACGACACCGGTCAGCGGGGCCAAGTATTCCAGCCTCGAAGACGGCGGGGTCATAATGCAGGCCTTCTACTGGGACGTTCCAGGCGGTGGAATCTGGTGGGACACTATAAAGGAGAAGATTCCGGAGTGGTACGACGCCGGAATCTCGGCCATATGGATTCCGCCTCCGGAGAAGGGAGCCAGCGGAGGCTACTCAATGGGCTACGACCCCTACGACTTCTTTGACCTGGGAGAATACTACCAGAAGGGAACCGTCGAGACACGCTTTGGCTCAAAGCAGGAATTGATTGACATGATAAACACCGCCCACGCCTACGGGATAAAGGTCATAGCCGACATAGTGATAAACCACCGCTCCGGCGGAGACAGGGAGTGGAACCCCTTCGTTGGCGACTACACGTGGACGGACTTCTCTAAGGTTGCATCGGGCAAATACACCGCCAACTATCTCGACTTCCATCCAAACGACCTGCACTGCTGCGATGAGGGAACCTTCGGCGGTTATCCGGACATATGCCATGCCAAAAGCTGGGACCAGCACTGGCTATGGGCAAGCAGTGAAAGCTATGCTGCTTATCTGAGGAGCATTGGCATCGACGCGTGGCGCTTCGACTACGTCAAGGGCTACGGAGCCTGGGTCGTCAAGGACTGGCTGAACTGGTGGGGAGGATGGGCAGTTGGAGAATACTGGGACACGAACGTTGACGCCCTCCTCAACTGGGCCTACTCGAGTGGAGCCAAGGTCTTCGACTTCCCGCTCTACTACAAGATGGACGAGGCCTTCGACAACAATAATATTCCCGCCCTCGTCTCAGCCCTCCAGAACGGTCAAACGGTCGTTTCCCGCGACCCCTTCAAGGCGGTTACCTTCGTCGCCAACCACGACACGGACATAATCTGGAACAAGTATCCAGCTTACGCCTTCATCCTCACCTACGAGGGCCAGCCGGTCATATTCTACCGCGACTACGAGGAGTGGCTCAACAAGGACAGGCTCAAGAACCTCATCTGGATACACGACCACCTCGCCGGAGGGAGCACGAGTATAGTCTACTACGATAACGACGAGCTCATCTTCGTCAGGAACGGCTACGGCGACAAGCCAGGGCTTATAACCTACATCAACCTCGGCTCAAGCAGGGTTGGAAAGTGGGTCCACGTCCCGAAGTTCGCCGGCTCGTGCATCCACGAGTACACCGGCAACCTCGGCGGCTGGGTTGACAAGTGGGTCAACTCGGACGGCTGGGTCTACCTTGAGGCTCCAGCCTACGACCCGGCCAACGGGGGATACGGATACTCCGTCTGGAGCTACTGCGGGGTTGGGTGAGCCATATTCTTTTAAATCTTTCCAAAACCTTCCAGCAAATCTAGCACTTTTCTCTTGTGGGAATACAAACTCCAACTACCATCATAAAGCTTAAATACTCAAAAAGATACGATGAACAAGCATAGTATTGATACTCCATTAAGTTAAATCCACCAGGGGATAAGAATGAACAAAGCGCTCGTCTTTATCCTCATTATCTTGGCTTTCGTCGTTTTGCTCGCCCCACCAACCAAAGCGGACAAGGTAACCGGGGATATGCACTGCATATCAAACCCAGTAGAAATAGGCAAGCCTATGATTTGTGATATAAATCTAAAACTTCTCAATCCAAACGACACGGTCATCCTTAAACTCAAGAGAGTGTATCTCAATAACAAAGAGATATGGCCCCTCGGACCACCTCCGGGAACCGTAACCGTACCGTCCCCCTCGCTCAATCTTAATCCCCACAACGTGAAAGGGTCAATAATCATAACTCTAACGTTCGATAATGAAATGGCCGATCACTATTTCGGAAAGCCCGTGATAGGTAACTACATAGACAAATTTGGGGGCAGGGAATACTTAATCACCGTGGAAATCGACAACGTGTCCCGTCCCATTTCAACCCAAGTAGCTATTAAAGAAGATGCATGGGGCCCCATCAGAGATACACTGCTGTACCTGCTGTTCCTTGCAATCTACTTGGGCATAGTAAAAATATCCTCCAAGGGAGATGCCATCGATGGGCCTCTAGTTTTGGCTACATTTTCAGGATTTGTAGGGGTTTGCATAGCAAGAATCGGAAGTGGTCTCCAGTGGGATCTAAAATACGGATATTGGCCTCCAGATATCCCCTCTCTTATTCTCTTAATCCCAATCGCGGCAATTCACGTTTTTGCTTACAAAAGAGATCAAAAGACTTGGAAACCAATTTTCACGGCCCTACTGTGGTTCCTCATGATAACAGCAACAAAATACGGATCCAACAGCGATGTAGTCGGGGTAGTGCTCTCGTTAACCTTGTGGGTATTGATGGAGGCAGTGAGTATTATAAGCAGAGGAGCCGAAGCAGGCAAAAAAGCCCTAATCCCGTTGATTATCGCCCCGTACATAGTACCGGTCTCTTATTATCTCTTAACGAGAGGTTCGGAAGTCCTATTCTGGGTCACCTCTCTTCTCATTCTTGCCCTCGGAAAATTGCTGGCAACAAATCTGTACTACTCTTCCAGAGAAAAAGAGCACCTGCTAGTGATGTACCTAGCCATGATAGTGCTATTTACGGTGAGTCATTCACTATACTCACTGGCCTACAGTGTCCCTCTGCTTGGGATAACCATTCTCCTCTGGAAGGTGGAATAATCAGAACTCCTCCACCCACCTCACGGCCTTTGGAACCTTTTTAGCAACCTCCAGCGCGGTGAAGTTCTCCCCGAGTTCTTCCTTCACCATATCTCCAGCGAGGCCGTTCAGGAAGGCACCAACGCTTGCAGACCTTAGGGGTTCATTACCGAGGGCCAGTAAAGCACCAACGAGGCCAGCCAAGACATCCCCGGTTCCTCCGGTAGTCATGCCCCTGTTCCCGGTTTTGTTGTACTTCCACGTCTTCCCGTCGCTTATGACGTCGTAGGGTCCCTTGAGGAGTATCACACCGCCTATTTCAACTGCCTTCTCCATCACGAGTTTCGCTTTCTCCGCCAGCGAACCCTCAGGCTTCGCTCCAAAGAGGGCCTTGAACTCGCCCGCGTGGGGAGTTAGGACGAAGGTCTTTCCATTTAGAACGCTTAAATCCTCGGCAACCGCCTTCAGCCCGTCGGCGTCTATCACCATTGGCTTAGCACAGCGCTTCACGAACTCCCTTACGAAGGCTTTGGTTTCATCCCTGAGGCCAAGGCCCGGGCCGATGATGACTGCATCTGCCTTTTCGGCGAGTTCTATCAGGTAATCGACGTGCTCCCGAGTGAAGTTCCTCCCCTCGACCGGGCGGAGGATCAGGTCAGGGTCGCTTATCCTTCCAGCTGAATACTCGGGCATGGCTAGATAAACGAGGTCAACGATGTAGGAAGCCGACTTGGAGGCGAGGTAAGGTGCCCCGAAGTAGTCCTCGCTACCGCCTATAACTAGTAGCTTTCCGTTCTGGCCCTTGTGCTGGCCTTTCTTTCTCAGCGCGAACTTCGCATCCCCCGGCCCAACGAGGTGGTGAAGCTCCCCCGGATAGCCTATTTTAACCACAATTCGCTCAAAACCCTCGTACTCTTCCTTGTCCCACTGGAAAGTTACCGCGAAGTCCGCTTTAACGCGGGTTTGGGAGGGGTAGCCGCTCGGAAGGTCGATGCTGACTATCTTAGCCTTTCCAGCGTACTCGTTTATCTTCTCGATGGCCGAGCGTATCGGTTCTCTCGGCTCTCCCCTCGTCCCGGCCCCGAGGAGGGCATCCACGATGACGTCAAAGCCAGAGAGGTCGAGCGACCTTACGTAGAAGGAGTCCTTGAGGACTCTGATTTCCAAGAAGTCGAGGCCCTTCAGAATCTCCCAGTTGTGCCGAGCTTCCTCGCTCCTTATCTTCGCTTCTTCGCCGACAAGAAAGAGGGTAACCTCGTTGTCGAAGCTGAGATGCCGAGCGGTAACGAAACCGTCGCCACCGTTGTTGCCAGTTCCCGAGAAAACCGCCACCTTCAAACCTTTGCCGAAGCGCTCTTCAATGACCCTCGCAACCCCAGAGCCCGCGTTCTCCATGAGCTGGAGCGGTGAAATTCCGAGCCACTTCGCGTTGATGTCCCAGATGTAGACGTCCTCGATGCGCATGGGCACCACCGGTTGATATTTGGGCAGGAAGGATAAAAGGCTACCCTTCCAGTCTGGAGGAGATGTAGGCTAGGAAAGCTATGAAGAGGGCTGAAATGACGAAGAAAATGGCGAGCATGTCGAGGTTGTAGATACCATTGTTTTCATACAAGTATGCCCTAGAGCACAGGTCCGTTGAATAACAGGCGACAGTTCTGATGGTATAATAGAGAACCGAAAAGCCCGAGACGAAGAGCAGGACAAGGGCTAGGGCGATTTTCTTTACGAGCCCCTCAAGCTCCTCGCATGACATGAAACCACCGTTTTGATTTCAACAACGAGAGATATAAGTCTTACCCAGAAAAGTTAGACGTTGGGAGTTCCCTACCCGCGACAGACCTTAAGACCTGAGGGCGAGAACGGCTATGAGAGCGAGTGAACCGTACCAGAGGGACATCCAGAGGAGAAAGGGGAGCATTGTAGAAATCCTCATTCCCAAAAGAGAGAAGGGGAACTCCATAACAATTGCAATGATAACGTAAACCCTGAGGAGAGGCGTTGAGAATGCCCTGCCAGCCGAGAAAACGAGAACGAGTTCCAGAATGGCCATAAAAGCTACGTAGCCAATCCAGAGGTTCATTGAAAGCCTCTCAAAGACCCAGAAGTTGTACATGACCGTTAGATAGAGGGGATACGCGAAGGCGAAAAACCTCAGGAAGAGCCTCAAGAGGAGGAGAAGCTTGAGGATGTGTGCGTTCTGATGTGTCTCAAGGGTAACTTCACCAACCATAGGAGGGCACCCAAACACTGCTGGCTGTCCTTTGCATTCACACCTCAAATAGTTTCCGGCAGTATCAGGGGTGGAAATCGCCCTAAAGACTCACCCTTTCCATTAGTTTCTCGAAAATTTTTCAGCCAAAAATGTTCATTGATGAACATAGAGTTATATAGCGGGACTCCGATTTTCCCTCCGGTGATCCTCATGGTGGTTAGACCGAGCGTCAAAGAACTCCCAGGTCCTAAGGCAAGGGAAGTCATAGAGAGGAACTTCAAGTACCTCGCGACTACAACGCAAGACCCCGAGAACCTCCCGATAGTCATAGACCACGGGGAGGGGATAAGGGTATACGACGTTGACGGGAACGTCTTCTACGACTTCGCGAGTGGCGTTGCGGTGATGAACGTCGGACACGCGCACCCGAGGGTAATCGAGGCGATAAAGAGGCAGGCCGAGAAGTTCACCCACTACTCCCTCACCGACTTCTTCTACGAGAACGCTGTCGTTCTGGCTGAAAAGCTCATAGAGCTCTCTCCAGGGGACTTCGAAAAGAAGGTCGTTTACGGCAACAGCGGTGCCGAGGCCAACGAGGCAGCTATGAAGCTCGTGAAGTACGGAACCGGAAGGAAGAGGTTCATAGCCTTCTACCATGCCTTTCACGGAAGGACTCAGGCGGTTCTTAGTTTAACCGCCAGCAAGTGGGTTCAGCAGGAGCGCTTCTTCCCGACGATGCCGGGCGTTGAGCACGTCCCCTACCCGAACCCCTACAGGAACGCCTGGGGTATAGACGGCTACGACGAGCCCGACGAGCTCATCAACAGGGTTCTCGACTTCATAGAGGAGTATGTCTTCAGGCACGTTCCGCCCCACGAGGTGGGCGCGATATTCTTCGAGCCGATACAGGGTGAGGGTGGCTACGTCGTTCCGCCGAAGAACTTCTTCAAGGAGCTCAAGAAGTTCGCCAACGAGTACGGAATTCTCTTAGCGGACGACGAGGTTCAGATGGGAATAGGAAGGACGGGAACCTTCTGGGCGATTGAGAACTTCGGAGTTGCCCCAGATTTAATCCAGTTCGGAAAGGCAATAGGCGGTGGGCTTCCTTTAGCTGGAGTCGTCCACAGGAAGGAGATAAGCTTTGACAAGCCCGGAAGGCACGCGACGACCTTTGGAGGCAACCCCGTCGCTATAGCCGCTGGAATAGAGGTCGTCGAGATCGTGAAGGAGCTCCTCCCGCACGTCAGGGAAGTCGGGGACTACCTCCACAAGTACCTTGAAGAGTTCAAGGAGGACTACGAGGTAATCGGTGACGCGAGGGGAATTGGACTCGCGCAGGCGATAGAGATAGTCAAGAGCAAGGACACCAAGGAGCGCTATCCAGAGCTGAGGGACAGAATTGTCAAAGAATCAGCGAAGCGCGGTCTCGTCCTCCTCGGGTGTGGCGACAACAGCATACGCTTCATTCCACCGCTCATCGTCACGAAGGAAGAAATAGACGTTGCCATGGAGATTTTCGAGGAGGCCCTGAAGGCCTCCCTCGGGTGAGGTTTTTAACCCCTTTCCCTACTTTTTACGGTGCGCAAGATGGAGGCAGTTGAGTATCTCCCATATTCCCCGCTTGCCCTCGTGCTCGCCTTCGTCATCTACGTGTGGGTGAAGAGGAGGGAGGTGAAGAGCTTCCGCAGGCTTCTCCTGGGGACGCTTCTGGCACTGGCTATTCCTCCCTCCCTCGCGCTCATTGGAATCGAGACGGCCCTGGGGAAGGTGACCCTCGTGGACGTTGGGGTTATGTTCGTTGCCATGACCTTCGGGCCGGCAATCGGGGCCCTTTCAGGGGCCGGTGCGGCTCTCGCCTTTCTGACTGGAAGTCCCTATCTCATTCCCGTTATCGTGGTTGCCCGCTCCCTTGAGGGCCTCATGACGGGCTGGGTGGCAAGGAATGGTGAAGGATTTTCGGCCCTGATCCTCGGTGGTGTCTCAGGGGGACTAGTTGCGACCGCTGTCATCGTGGCCTTTGGATACTGGAGCGGAGGACTAAGTGAAGCCCTCAGGCTGACCTCCACGGTCCTAACCGAGGTAACGACTGGAATGCTGCTCGGCACCGCCCTGAGCGGGAGCATAAAGAAGAGATACATCGGGCTGGAGGAGACCCTTTAGACTGTTAGCTTCTCAATCTGCTCCCAAACGTCCCTCTCCTCAAGCAGGGGCTCCACAGAGACCCTGTAGGAGGCCTTCTTTATCTGGCCCAAGTAGTGGGAGTCGGCTATCACTGCATCGTATCCAAGCTCCTCAATCCTGTATATTTTCAGCCCTTTAAACTCCCTGAGAGCGTCTCTGGCGTGCTCAAGGAAACCCGGGCCGGCAAGGATTATGTCCGGATTCATGCCGTCCTGTTCAAGCTCTTCAATGGCTTTTTCTATGAGAACCTTAATCTCGATCATTTTGGAGCACCTTCGACAATCCTCACACCGCTCGACGTCCCAATCCTGTTGGCACCGGCCTTTATCATTGCCAAAGCCTGCTCGTAGGTCCTTATGCCACCAGCTGCCTTAACACCCATGTCCGGCCCGACGACCTTCCTCATCAGCCTGACGTCCTCTACCGTCGCTCCCCCGGTTCCAAAGCCGGTTGAGGTCTTCACGAAGTCGGCCCCGGCTTCTTTAGCGAGTTCGCAGGCCTTGACTTTCTCCTCCTCCGTCAGGTAGCAGGTCTCGATTATGACCTTGACCTTTGCGCCTTTCTCGTGGGCGACCTTTACTACCTCCTCAATGTCTTTCTCCACGTAGTCGTAGTCCCCGTCCTTGAGCGCACCTATGTTTATGACCATGTCGAGCTCGTCGGCACCATCTTCAAGGGCTTTCTTGGCCTCGAAGACCTTGACCTCAGTCGGAGTTGCCCCGAGCGGGAAGCCTATGACGCTCGCCACCTTGACGTCCGCTTTTCTCTCGTGCAGGTATTCCTTGGCGAGCTTAACGCGGTAGGGGTTGACGCAGACTGCGTAGAAACCGTACTTTATGGCCTCATCACAGAGGCGTATTATGTCATCTTTTGTGGCGTAGGGCTTCAAATTGGTATGATCAATGTATTTAGCTATATCAATCCGCTCACTCATTTACATCCCCAATTAACGTCCGTTTAAGGATGTTATTAGGGTTTCCGCCCAAAAGTGGGGGAGATTCCGTGAAATTTGGGGTTGCTGATATGGAAATTGGGGTAAGAAAAACACATATTAGGGGATGTCTTGTCCATTTTTGTGGAGGTTGAGGAGCGCCTTTCTGAGGCGCTTCCCTACTTCATCGTTCCCCAGAATTGGCTCGACATCTCCCCTAGCGATTGCCTCAAGAACCTCAACGGCGTTATCCCAGCCCTCCTCAAGGGTTTTTCCTTTGGGTATGGGGTTCCTTAAGACGTACCAGCGGGAAGTCTCTTCGTCGTAGACGATTATTCTGGGGATGTAGTCGAGGTCGAGAAACGTGTTATCAAGGGAGAGTTCTATCCTGAACCCATCGACTTCGATGTACCCCTCATCCCTGAGTTTTCTCTTCCACTTCATGTTACGCACTTGGCACGGCCCCTTAAAAGCGAATCGCCAACTTTATATTGAGGGCACTGAATATCACCCGAGGTGATTAGCATGGAGAACCCGTTCGAGATAACGAACGTTGTAGCGAGAGAGATACTCGACAGCAGGGGCAACCCAACCGTTGAAGTCGAGGTTTACACGCCGATAAGCATGGGTAGAGCAGCGGTTCCTAGTGGCGCAAGCACTGGAACCCACGAAGCACTTGAGCTCCGCGACGGCGGGAAGCGCTACCACGGGAAGGGGGTAAGGAGGGCCGTTGAGAACGTCAACAAGATAATCGCACCGGAAATCATAGGAATGGACGTCACATGGCAGAGGGACATTGATATGCTAATGCTTGAGCTCGACGGTACCGAGAACAAGAGCAACCTCGGTGCCAACGCTATCCTCGGCGTTTCCTTAGCGGTTGCAAAGGCAGCAGCGAACGCTCTCGGTCTGCCCCTCTACCAGTACATCGGCGGAACCAACGCTTACATCATGCCCGTTCCCATGAGCAACGTCATAAACGGTGGCGTTCACGCGGGCAACGAGCTCGACTTCCAGGAGTTCATGATAATGCCCGTTGGAGCCGACTCCTTCAGGGAGGGCATCCGCTGGGTCAGCGAGACCTACCACGTCCTCAAGAAGGTAATCGCCGAGCTCTACGGTAAGAACGCCGTAAACGTCGGCGACGAAGGCGGATTTGCACCACCCCTGAAGGAACCGCACGAGCCCCTTGAACTGCTCATCCAAGCTATAGAGGAGGCCGGCTACAAACCCGGCGACGAAATAGCCTTTGCCCTCGACCCTGCATCGAGCGAGTTCTTTAACGAAGAGCTAGGCAAGTACGTCGTTGCTGGAAAGGAGTACGACAGGGGCGAGCTTTTGGAGCTCTACAAGGAGCTCGTCTCGACTTATCCGATAGTTTCCATTGAGGATCCGTTCCACGAGGAGGACTGGGAAGGCTTCGTCATGATAACGAAGGAACTCGGGAAGAAGATACAGATAGTCGGCGACGACCTCTTTGTCACCAACCCGAAGAGGATAAGGAAGGGCATAGAGATGGGCGCCGCCAACGCGCTCCTCCTCAAGGTCAACCAGATAGGAACGCTGAGCGAGGCAATAGACGCTGCCTACACCGCCTTCAGGGCAGGCTACGGCGTCGTTGTGTCGCACCGCTCGGGAGAGACAGAGGACTCAACCATAGCCGACATAGCGGTTGCCCTCAACGCGGGCCAGATAAAGACCGGTGCTCCAGCGAGGAGCGACAGAAACGCCAAGTACAACCAGCTCATAAGGATTGAAGAGGAGCTTGAGGGAATAGCGGTCTATCCGGGCAAGAAGTTCAGGAACCCGTTCCTCTGAGCTCTTTTCTCCTCTTGATTTCTTCAAGCTCCCGTTTTTTCTCTTCCAGAATGTCAATGATGCCGTCGAGGAGCTTTATGTACTCCCCTATTGCCTCCGCGGGTATCTCCTTTCCGTAGCCCATCTCCCTGAGCTTCTCGCGGAGTCTCTCATGATATTGAACGGCCAGGTAAAGGGACTTGAGGGCGAGCTCGTTGGCTTCCCTCAGGTAGAGCCACCCCTTCTCGGTAAGGGCGTACCTCACAACGCGCCTCTTCCCCCGGTATTCCTCCCTCGGCTCTATCAAACCTTCTTCGGCCAGCTTGTTTAGCATGGTGTAAAGGTTTCCATGGCTGGGCTTCCAGTTGCCGAAGGTTATCTTCTCTATCTCCTTAAGAATCTCGTAGCCGTGGGCTTCCCCCTTCAGGCCTATGATCAAGAGTATGAGGTTCTTCATTGGGACCGTGAACAGATTTCTGATGAGGCTTGAGTCCGGCATGTTCCCACCACCGGCGAAAGGCTTATAAAGTTCACCCAACCCATATATGTCTGAATTAAACATATCTGGATAAGACAGATTTACAGTTGACATATTGGTGGCAACCGTTTAAAAGGCTTTGGGGGTGTCGTGATGGCTTGGAACGATTGGATAGCCAAGCACGCGAAGCTCGTGCTCCTCGCATGGATTGTAGTCATAATCCTCATGGCACCGCTCGCGGCGAAGCTGGGCGAGGTCACTAACTACAGCGAGGAGCAGATGGTCTCTCATAAGATAGAGTCCATAAAGGTTCAGGATATCATGTCCGAGGAGTTTTCCAAAGCTCAGAACGAAAACACCACCTATCTCATTATCACGAACGTAAACGTCAATGACGAGAGGGCCAAAAAAGCTTACTACTCCTTCAAGAACAGGGTGGAGGGCAAATACGCGGACAACGTGACCTCGTACTACGACGCTATTAACGAGCTCTGGAACATGACCTACGATTTAACCCTCAACCTCACCAGAATGACGGCAAACCTAACGGGGGTTCTCTACTCGACTGCAGTGCAGAGCAACGAGGGCTTTGGAAGGCTCCTTGAGATGACCTACCGGCTCGACAACACGACGGAAATGGTTAAGAATGCCCTCGTAGGCACGGCGAAGGGTTACCTCGCCTTAAAGGGGAACGTTACAGCACTCTACAACCAGACGGTTCTCCTTAGAAACGCGCTGAACCGGACGGATACCGCCTACGTTGCCCTTCACAGGAACCTCACTTCAACGGCGGAGATGCTCAAGTCCCTCAACTCCACGCTGGCTGAGCTCAACCATGGACTGTACACGCTGAACTCGACCTACGGAAAGACATACATGGGAGTGATAGCCGTTCACAAGGCCATCCTCGCAAGCGGGGCCTACGACAGGGGAAGTCTCACTCAGGCCGAGGCGCAGGATATAGCCCAAAAAACGGGAACGACCCCCGAATTCGTTTACGCTGTCTTCAACTCGGTTTATCCAATCTACGCCAGCGCTGGGAACGGGGCGATAACGGATACTTTCCTGGCAAACGTCACCGAAAGCATCGTAAAAGCTGGTTCTCCTAAGGAGCAGGCTTCACTCGTTGAGACATATGGAACGACCTTCTACCTCAGGGTTAAGACCTTTGACGAAAAGGCCGGAAGCGGGTACGCCCTTCAGGCCATGGCTCCCGACCAACTGAAGAGCGCTGTATCAGAGATAGCTACCTCCGCCCTCCAGAGCCTTCCAGAGGTGATAGCCCGGAGCAACCAGACGGTCGAGGTCGAGGGATTTGGGACGCTCGATGCAAAGACCTTCTCCAGAATAGTCGAGACGGCAATTTCACTCGGACCCAACCCGGGCGCTGAAGCCGTAGAAAACGCCACAGTTGAGGTCGCTCTCTCGCTCATGGGCAACGCTCCAAACAACCCCATCTCAAAGCTCCCGAACGCGAAGGAAGTCCTGATGGAGCTTCTGGTGGTGGGCCCAACGAAGGAGCTTGAGAGGAGCATTCTCCTCGCGGGCATAGAGGAAAACCTCTCAAGCGAGGCCTCTCAGTTAGCCCCACTGATAGTTGATACGGTTATGGCTCACGACGAAAATGCCACGGGTGTTCTCTCGACGAATCCCTCGCTCCTCGAAAACGCCACGGTTTCCGTCCTTAAGGAGGTAACGGCAAAGGCAGGCATCAACATCGACGAGAAAGCACTGAGAGCAATCTACGAGAGCAACGGCGACGAGGAGGCTCTCAACGGAACCGCCATTGAAATCCTGAAGGAAGGCCTTACGGAGGAGCTCTCCAGGGCCGGTCTCCCGAACGCCAGCGATGTGGCCGGGCTAATAGTCAAAACCGCCACCGAAGACCCCGAGGGAATACTCAGCGGTGAGAAGCTTGAGGAGGCAACGGTGAAGGTCGTCTCGGCGCTGGCTTCGGGGAGTGGCGGGGCAAACTTCAACGTCTCGGAGATTGTGAGAAAGCTCTACGAGGGAGCAGACCCAAGGAAACTCGCCGAGGACATCTTCCTCCAGGGAGTCAAAGAAAAGATGAGCAAGGCGAGTGTTCCAGAGGAGTTCAAGGCACTCTTCCTCAACGTCACCGAGACAGTCGTTAAGAACTACCCGATGAGCGATGGGGATATAGAGAAGCTCGTCAAGGAAACTGTGAAGTCTTTCGTGGTCTCCTACGCAAACAGCAACCCCTACGGCATAAAGATCACCTTCAACGCCTCACAACTCGTTGACATCGCCTTCAAGTTTAAGGACGAGCCCGACAGGATAACCCCCACCGACGTCAAGCCGTTAGCTGAGGAACTCTTCCCGACGGTGAAGGAGAAGGCGGGTGTCTACTTAAGCATGCTCAAGAGCGGTGACAACACCACGATGCTCATAACCTTCGTCCCGCGCGGAAGGCCGGGACCGAGCGACGACCCCTACAAGTACCGGGCAGGAAACGCCACCATCGTCAAAAGGATAGCCCTTAAGGAGTTCAGACAGTACTTCCCCAAGGCTGACGGAGCCCTCGGAGGAACCGCGATTCAGATGCACGAGATGACAGAGTACGGCAAGAGGGACAACGCCACAACGACAAAAGCCAGCATGATAATGGCGTTGGTAGTCCTCTTCATCCTCATGGGAATGGCCCTGCTCGCGACCTTCCTGCCGTTTACGGGTGTCGCAACTTCCGCTTTGACCGCCCTGGGAATAGCCTACCTGCTAGCGAAGGGAGGAATCCTGAACATCGGGAGCTGGGCGCAGATGCTGACGATAACTACCGCCCTCGGTCTCGGAATTGACTACTCGACCTACTACGTCCACCGCTTTAAGGAGTACGTGGCTGAAGGCTACGACCACGAGAAGGCCGTCGCTGAGGCATTGAAGAGGGCCAAGGATGCCGTTTTGGCCAGCGCTTTCACCGACATAATAGCCTTCGCGAGCTTCGTTTTAGCTTGGGAGTTCCCGATATTCCAGCAGATGGGCATAATAGCTCCGCTCGCGGTAATCACGGTGCTTCTAGCTAGTTTGACCTTCATTCCAGCAATAACCGCGCTGATAGGGGACAAGAGCTGGTTCTGGTGGCCGAGGCATATAAGGCATGTGAGCACAATGGACGTCCACGAGAGGAGCAAGATTGCCGAGTGGGTCATCAGGCACGCCAAGGTCGTCCTCCTGATAGCGCTCCTCATCGCGACGCCAGCAACCTACAACTTCCTGAACTTCAAGGGAACCCACGACTTAACGCTGTTCCTGCCGAAGGACAGTGACACGCTCAAGTTCATGACGCTCAGCGAGGAGAAGCTCGGGGCCTCGCTCATGTCGCCCAACTACGTGGTAATTGAGTTCAACGGCAATATAACCGACGACGACCTCAAGCTCATAGACGAGATAACGGCTCATATAGCCTCGATGAAGGGAGTTAAGGCAGTCTATTCACCAACGAGGCCCTATGGAGAACCGGTCAGCAATTTAACCCTTTCGGCTGTGAAAGCCCTTGGAGGGGACAGGTTCATCTCATCAAAGGGCGACAAGGTGCTGATTCAGGTCGAGACCGTTTACAGGCCAACGGACAGAGAAGCTAGGGAGTTCGTGAAAGAACTTAGGGCCTACGTCAGGGGACTGGCAGAGAAGAACCCGAGGATAAAGGCTGGCTTGGTCGGAGGAGGAGCGGCACTCTCGATGGATTTGGCGGACAGGATAAACGACATCTTCTGGCACAGGATAATCCCAGTGGCTCTGGTGCTCATGTTCCTATCGCTGATACCGACGCTCAAGGGACTGCCGGCGGTGGCTTCAACAATGATAACCATCTTCCTCGGCGTTATGACGAGCATCTGGGTCTCGACGTGGCTCTTCGAGAGGGTCTTCAACCAGCAGGTTATGTGGTTCCTGCCGCTGATGGTCTTCGTCGTGCTCATGGGAGTCGGCATAGATTACAACAGCTTCTACCTCGTCAAGGCAAGGGACGAGTTCGAGAGGAGGAAGCCCGACGAGTCGCTCATAGTTGCGGCGGGAACCATGGACAAGCTCGTCATAGGCCTAGCGGTGGTTCTGGCGAGCACCTACGGGGCACTGATGCTCAGCAGCACGTGGGGAACGAGGGAGATGGGCTTTGCACTCGCAACCGGAATACTCCTGACGGCGACGATGGCGGTATACTTCATAGGGCCAGCTTTCATGAGCCTCTTCGGAGAGAAGGCGTGGTGGCCACTCTTCAGGAATGGAAGGGAAGCAAGAAAAGAGTGATGCCCTTTCTTTATTTTTTTGACGGATGTATGGTGTTGACTCACAAACGCTCCATGGTCTCCTTTAAATCCCTCAAAAACTCCTCTAAATGTTCTTTTCTCACGTGGGGCATCATGACTATCCTGATATAGCCCCTGTGAGCGCTTATGCCCCAGCCACGTTCTTTCAGTTCCCTCTCGACCTCCTCAAGGTTTTTTGTCGAGAATGAGACAATGTTCAGGACTGGCTCGCGGATAAGGTGAACTCCGGGGATTTTCTTAAGCTCGCCCGCGAACCATCTGCTGAGCTCCATTGCCGTTCTCACTATCTTCTTGTAGCCCTCGAAGCCGAGGTGCTTTATCATTGCCCAGACCGCTAAAGCATTTGCTCCGGGCCTCGTTCCCGTTATTGTAGCCTGCCATATCTTTCCCCCAGCCAAATAGGGTGCGAGGACGCTTATCGCCTCAAGGTATTTCCTCTCGCGGAAGATTATTCCTCCTGCTGGGATCGGCACCATACCCATCTTGTGGGGGTCTATCGTTATGCTCTTGACACCCTTCAGCCTGAAGTCAAAATCCGGGATATTGTAGCCGAGGGCCTTGGCGAAGGGAATCACGAAGCCACCGAAGGCAGCATCCACGTGGAGGGGGATGTCATAGTCCAAGGCGAGGTCGCTCAGGGCGGGAATGTCATCGACAACGCCCAAACCTGTCGTTCCCGCTATGCCTACGATGCCTATCGTGTTGTCCGTAATCTTTTCCTCCACGTCCTTCACGTTGACGGTGTAGTCATCGTTAAGCTTCGCCCAGACTAGCTTAACGCCGAGCATCTCTCCAGCTTTTATGAAGGAGAAGTGGGCGCTCTCCGGAAGGATGAGCTCCGGCTTTTCAGCATCGCTCAGGTTTCTGAAGGCTCTTACAGCTAAAATGTTCGCCTCGGTTCCTCCAGAGACTATGTGGCCGTAGCCTTTCTCAAGGCCGAGGAGGTTTGCCAGCATCTCAACGGCTTCTCTCTCAATCTCATGGCTCCCGACGTGTAAACCGGGGTCTCCGAGGTTCCTGTCTATGTACATCGTAACAACTTTGATGGCTAGAGGATGCGGGTAGGTGCACATGGAACCTAAAATCTTGCCCGAGTCGAAGGTCAGGTCTTCCTTAGTCTTCTCCTCCAGTTCCCTCAGCACTTCATCCTCTCCGCTTCCCCTCTCCGGAAACATCCTTCCACCGACGGTCGTCCTCCTCACCCCTTTAAGGCCCTTTCTATGTACGCCCTGAAGAATATTGGCGTTGTCAGTGCCGTGAGCATCGAAACCATGATAACACTTGCGAAAACCACCTGGTCTATTATCCCGTTCCTCAGTCCAAAAGTCAGGATTGCCATCTCAAGGCTTCCCCTGCCACCCATGCCGATTCCTATGAGTGTGGAGTCCCTCCAGCTCAGGCCGAAGAGCTTTGCCCCGAGTCCACAGCCGAGGAGCTTCCCCAGAACTGCCGAGGCGTAGAGGAGAATTATGAAGCTCAGACTGAGGGTTGTAAGGGGTGGGTTGAACTCAAGACCCACGTAGATGAAGAAAAGGGGAATGAAAAACTCCGTTAGAACAATCTGAAGGTCTTCTATCAGCTCGTTGAGTTTTATCCTAGTGATCACCAGCGGGTCTTTCCTCTCCCTCAGCCTGCTTATCGTGAGACCGGCCAGATAAGCCCCAATTATCTGGTTCAGGCCGACCCACTCGGCCAGTATGGCGAGGGTAAAGGTGAGTATGAGGGTGAAGGTGAAAAAGATGTTGAGGTTTCTTACTATCGCGTAGAACCTCTGGGAGCGCTTGAAGACGAGCTCTGAGACGAGTAAAGTGGCCACTATGAAGGCTATTATCTTTACCGTCAGCACCCCGAAGGAAACGGGGTTAAGACTTCCCCTGCTCATGCCCGTGATTATGCCGATGAGATAGACCGCTATGATGTCGTCAACAAAGGCAGCTCCCATGAGTATCGACGAAACTTCTCTTTTCACCCTCTCCCTCACGAGCACGCCACTTGTGACCTCTATGGCGGTGTTCCCGAGTGTGGCCCCGACGAATATGGCTGCCGCCAGACCCTTGCCGAAGAGGTAGACCGTGAGAAAGCCAAAGATGAAGGAGAACGCAACGCCCAGGGAGGCGACAACGATGGCTTTCTTCGTGTTCTGGGCTATCGCCGAGAAGTTGCTCGTCAGCCCCATGTAGAGCATCATCATTATGAGACCGAACTCCGCTAGAACCTCAAGCCCTTCACTCGGCTCTATGATGCCCAGCAGGAAGGGGCCGAGGGTTATACCTGTTAGCACGTGGGCTATTATGGGATGAATCTCGAACTTCTCGAAGAGCCATTCCAGGCTCTTTGCAACGACGAGGAGAATCGCCAGCGATGCAAGGAACTCCACGTCATCCCCTCCTAGCTAGGAGAGCACCTACTATCCAGAGGGCCATCAGAACAACCGCGAGGATCATTGCTATCGTTACTCCCCTTCCGGTTCCGAAGACTATCGGGATTGGGCCTATCATTATGACTCCTCCGCCCTCGACCTCGGCCTCCCCGGTGGCCGAGAGGAGCGTTCCAATGAATATTAGGAGAAAGCCAGTGAATATCAGAGCCATGCCGGCCAGTATGAGTTCTTCCCCCCTCATCATTCTTCCCTTCAGCCGGTTATTTTTAAGCTTTCCCACCGGAAGGGTTTAAAGCTTCCCGGGAGAGAAGCTATCATGCTCGTCCTCCTTGACCTCGACGACACCCTCTGCAACACATGGGAGGCAGGAAAGAGGACGATACTCGCGTCAATCCCCACCTTTCTCAGGAGGGGTAAGGTGAGGGCCGTTCTCTACGTCCTTACTGGTAAATTCAGGGAGCTTGAGGGAAGCGAAAAGGCCCACATGCTCGACTTTGAGGAGCTCGTCGGGCTCATCCTGAGGAGGGTTTACGGCGACGTAAGTGAGGAAGATGTGAGCTACTTCTCGCAGAAAATAGAGGAGCTGTTCTTCAAACACCTCCGCCTCTACCCCGATTCCATCCCATTCCTCAGGGGCCTGAAGGAGCTTGGAGCCAGAATAGTCCTGATAACCGACTCCTCAACCCGGTGGCAGAGGAGGAAGATAGAGTTCCTCGGCATAGGTGATTACCTTGACGGGGTTATAATAAGCGGCGAAACCGGTCACAGCAAGCTCGAAGACTACAACTTTCGGCTGGCCCTGGAGAGGTTTCCGGATGAGGAGGTCTATGTTATAGGTGACAGGGACGAGACCGACATGAGGGGCGGGAAGTCAATCGGGGCAACAACGATACTCGTAAGGCGGGGCTACTACCGCTCCAGAAAGAGTCGCTTCGCCGACTACGTTGTTGGGAACCTCCTTGAGGCTCTGGAGGTGATAAGGCGTGAGCATGAAAAGCGAACTTAAGCGCAAGGCCCTCCATCTGACAGGCCTTACAGTTCCGATAATCTACCTCCTCCTGGGCAGGAACGCGACGCTGATATTCGTTGGCACGGCCTTTGCGGTCTTCGTTGCTCTGGAGCCCTTCAGGGTTATAGAGGGATGGCGTGAGGAAGTCCTCAGGAGGCTGCATCTCTACGCCCCTCCTGAACTTGCGGAGCACGTGGAAAGGCTTGAGAGGCACATAGACGAGATAACGAGGCCCCACGAGAGGGAGCGCGTCGCGGCCCATATATACTTTGCAGCTGCATCCTTCATCGTGGTCTACTTCTTTTCCACGAGGATAGCCGTCGGGGCAATAGCCCTCGCGACGCTCGGCGATGCCCTTGCCGCTATAATCGGCAAAAGCCATGGAAGGCACCGCTTTTCAAACGGGAAAAGCGTTGAGGGAAGTCTCGCATACTTTCTCACAGGACTTGCGATACTGATCCCCCTTGTGGGCCCGCTGGGGGCGCTTATAGGTTCTCTGGCCGGTACTGTTGTCGAGTTCTACAACCTCCCGCCCGATGACAACTTCTCGAACCAGCTGGCCGTCGCGCTTACCCTCTACCTGCTCTCACTCCTCTGAGAAAAGAGAGAGGGGGTCAGGAAATCGAAACGGTCACGAAGTTCGTGAACTCATCTGCATCTGTCCACTCCTGACCTGGGTCCTTGTCGTGGATTGCAGGCTGGTCCGGGAGGGCATCGACCGCGGAGTCGCCGACTCCCTGTCCGGTGATGTAGGCGACGAGCGAGACCTCTGCCGGCTTTCCTCCGAGGGCACTCCACGGAATCGCTATCTCAAGCGTCTGCAGTCCGTTGCTTCCTCCGGTGTAGGCGTAGAAGCCAACCCACTTGAGATCCTCGTAGTCCCAGCCTTCACCGTTCCAGATGGCTATCTGGGCGGTCGTTATGTTGTCTGTTCCCGGGCTTCCGAAGAACTCCCCGTTCCAGAAGAAGTACAGCTCCGCATCTATTCCCCTGGTGAAGCTCATCTTCTTGCCCCAGCTGTCCTGTCCGGTGGTGTAGCCACCGTCCTTGTAGTCGAGGGCTATTCCGTAGGCAATCCTCCACGAGGCCTTGTTGTTGGTCGTCAGGGCTATGTAGAGGAAGTTGTCGTCGTAGTCGACGTAAAGGGCCTTCAGGTCTGCACCGTCCTGTCCAAAGTTCTTCTCATCGACCGCCACCGGCTGGACGTTCCAGTCGTCGAGGTTGCCGTCGATGTTCTTGGTGAGCTTCTTGGCGAGCTCCTCCATGTGCTTCTTCTTCTCAAGCTCACCGCTCTGGAGGGCCTTGAGGATGCTCTGGAGTCTTCTGATTATACGGCTGAGGTCAAGGTTCGCGCTGTATATCCTTATAGCTCCGGTGAGGGTTCCGTACTGTTCGAGGTACTTCATTCCGAGCTCGTACCTGAGCCTAAGCTTCTCTACCTCGGAGTTTATCTTCTCCAGCTCCTCGGCGGTGCTTCCCGAGGGCTTGTACTTCTCTATCTCCTGCATCAGCCTGAGGTAGGTCTTGTAGTTCTGCTCGAATCTCTTCGGCGAGTAGTACTTGGCTATGGCAAAGAAAGTGTCCCGGGCCAGCTGGCGCCTCTCTTCCTCAATCGTCGTCACCTTGGCGCTCTCCACGACGTTGTTCATCTTTATCTCGACGTAGTAGTCGAGGACGTTGTTTGTGAAGGCGTTAAGCGTCGGACCGGGGCTTACGGTGTCAACGACGTCAGGTATGTTGTCGTTGGCGAAGTCGTTTCCGAAGTTCCAGACGGCTGGGCCGTAGCTGAAGCCCGTCGCGACCTGGAACTTGAACTCGGTGTGGCCTTCGAAGAGCGAGAGGGGTAGTCTAACCTCGACGGTGTTCTTCGAGAGGTCAACACCCATCAGCGCACCTTCCGGCGTTATCATGCTCCCGTCTGGCATGAGGATGTAGAAGAGCGACTTAACGCTCGTCCCCGGTGTAACGACGACGCTCGTCTCGCCTTTGTGCTCATCACCGCCGAGGTTGACCACGAACTGAAGGTCCCAGCTTATGGCTGTGAGTGTGTCGAGCTCCGCGGCGAACTCGTTGCTACCGCCCTTCTTGAAGTCGATGGGAACCGCTATGAGCGTTGCCCCGTTCTGCCCTATCTTGATGTTGCTCATGTTCTGGAACTCGAAGAGGAAGTAGACGTACTTATCGTCCTTGCTGACGCCAACCTCTGTGAGGTCCGCGTGGGCTGAGCTCCTGCCCGGAAGGTATGGGTCTTTGTCGTGCCTCTGGTCGTTCATTGCATCCTTCCAGATGAAGTAGCCGTTCTGGACGAGGAAGGTGTTGTCCTTAAGCGTCCACTTGGGCCAGTCGTCCGGGCTTCCGTCGACGTCTACCTTCCCGACCCATATGACCTGAACGTTGAGAACCGCCACGTTGTTGGTCTCGTCGACCTCGCTTATCCTGTTGTCGGGGTCGACGACGGCCCTAATCTCGTGATCGCCGAGCTGGCTGAAGGTGAGGTTGAAGGGGATGACCTTCTCCTCGCTCGGGCCGAGGGTGAGGTTCCACTCACCGAAGGTTGTGTTGTCAACGTAGACGACAACGCTGAAGTTCTCGGCGGTGAGAGAACCCAGGTTCTTGACCGTGAGGGTGTAGTGGGCCACCCTGTTGAGGCCAACGACGGTCGGACCTTCAAGGAGAGGAACCAGCTCAGGGGCAGGTATGAAGATGCTGAGTGTTGACATCTCGGTTATGACGTCGGTGTCGCTCCACTCGTCACCGCTGTCCCTCGCAACGCTCTCCTGCGGGAGTACGTCAACGGCCGAGCCACTTCCCCCTGTAATCCACGCGGAAACGGCGAAGCTCTTCGGCTTTCCGCCTATGGCAGACCAGGGAATGGCCACCTCAAGGGTCTTAAGTCCCCTGCTTGAGTCGCCCGTGTAGGCGTACTTTCCGCCCTTGCTCTCAAGGCTCGGGTAATCCCAACCACCGTTATAGGTGTTGAGCTGGGCGGCTGTTATCGAGGCACTGCTGTCGTCCCACCAGAAGTAGACCTCGTAGTCAACGGCAAAGCCGTTTCCGAACTCGATGCTCCTTCCCCAGGCGTCCCCGCCAGAGGTGTAGCCGTTCCCCGTTCCGGGGTCAACGTCGATTCCAAAGCCGTAGGCCATTCCCCAGTTGGCGGTGTTGTTGGTCTCTATCGCAAGGTAGAGGTAGTTCTTGTCCCAGGAGACGTAGAACTTGGTCAGGTTTCCTCCCGGAACTCCAGTCCCGTTGACGTCTTCAGCAACGAGCTCAGTACCGCTCCAGTCGCTCAGGTTGCCGTCTATGGTCTTCGGGCCGACCGCAACGACGGCCATGTTGGAGAAAACGTCGGTGTCTCCCCACTCGGAACCTATGTCCGAGTAGTTTATTGCCGGGCCAACGGGGAGGCTGTCAACGGCAGAACCGCCACTGCCGGTAATCCACGACATTACGGCCACTTTCTTGGGCATTCCGCCTATGGCAGACCAGGGAATTGCTATCTCAAGGGTTTTGAGGCCCGTTGAGGTGTCGCCGGTGTAAGCGAACTTCGCCCCAACATCCGCGAGGCTCTTGTAGTCCCATCCGCTTCCAGTCCACGTTATGAAGTTGTCCGTGCCCATTCCCGAACTTCCGCTCCACCAGAAGTAGAGTTCGTACTCAAGGCCGAAGCCGCTGGTGAAGCCGACCTTCCTTCCCCACGCGTCGCTGGTTCCGTTGTAGCCGGTTCCGGCACCGGGGTCAACGTCTATTCCGAAACCGTATGCAACGTCCCAGCTGGCGGTGTTGTTGGTCTCTACCGCTATGTAGAGGTACTGGTCATCCCAAGCAACGTAGAGCTTTCCGAGGTTTGCCCCTGCCTGCCCGTTGTCCCTGCCGATTGCAACGAGGTCAGAGGGTGTCCAGTCGTTCAGATTTCCGTCGATTATCTTCGAACCTTCCCTCGCGCTGGCGAACTTGGTCGCGGGTAAAAGGCTCAACAGGAGAACCAGGGCCAAAAAGGTTGCCACCGCTTTCTTCATCACAACCACCCGTTATCCCTTCATTGAGGGTGTTTTGAATTCACCGGTGGTGATTATATGGTGGAAAGGTTTATATGCCTTTCCAGTCATATCACCCCCAGTGATAACATCTGTGGGTGGTCGTAATGGTGAACTTCATCTTCGGAATACACAACCATCAGCCCCTTGGCAATTTCGGATGGGTAATGGAGAGCGCTTACGAAAGGTCCTACAGGTCCTTCATGGAGACGCTGGAGAATTATCCCAACATGAAGGTTGCCGTGCACTACTCGGGCCCGCTCCTTGAGTGGATAGCGGAAAACAGGCCGGAGCACATCGACCTCCTCCGGTCACTCGTTAAGAGGGGTCAGCTTGAGATAGTGGTCGCTGGATTCTACGAGCCGGTTTTGGCATCAATACCAAAGGAGGACAGGATAGAGCAGATAAACCTGCTGAAGGACTTTGCCAAAAAGCTCGGCTACGATGCCAAGGGGGTATGGCTCACCGAGCGCGTCTGGCAGCCAGAGCTGGTGAAGAGCCTCCGCGCTGCTGGAATAGAGTACGTCATAGTTGACGATTACCACTTCATGAGCGCGGGCTTATCTAAGGAAGAACTCTTCTGGCCCTACTACACCGAGGACGGTGGAGAGGTCATAGCGGTCTTCCCGATTGATGAGAAGCTCCGCTATCTCATCCCCTTCCGCCCGGTTGAGAAGACACTTGAGTACCTCCACAGCCTTGAGGACGGCGACGAGAGCAAGGTGGCTGTATTTCACGACGACGGCGAGAAGTTCGGCGTCTGGCCGGGAACCTATGAGTGGGTCTACGAGAAGGGCTGGCTTAAGGAGTTCTTTGACAGACTTTCAAGCGATGAGAGAATTAACCTGATGCTTTACTCCGAGTATCTTTCCCGCTTCAGGCCGAAGGGCCTCGTCTACCTCCCGATAGCTTCCTACTTCGAGATGAGCGAGTGGTCTTTGCCTGCAAAGCAGGCGAAGCTCTTCGTTGAGTTCGTCGAGGAGCTCAAGAGGGAGAAAAAGTTCGAGAAGTACAGGGTTTTTGTCCGCGGTGGCATCTGGAAGAACTTCTTCTTCAAGTACCCGGAGAGCAACTACATGCACAAGAGAATGCTGATGGTGAGCAAACTCACTAGAGAGAACCCTGAAGCGAGGAAGTTCGTCTTCAAGGCCCAGTGCAACGACGCCTACTGGCACGGCGTCTTCGGCGGAGTTTACCTACCGCACTTAAGAAGGGCCGTGTGGGAGAACATCATAAAGGCCAACACCTTCGTTTCCACTGGAAGCTTCGTTAGGGACATAGACTTCGATGGCAGGGAAGAGGTTTTCCTGGAGAACGAAAACTTCTATGCAGTATTCAAGCCTGCCTACGGTGGGGCGCTCTTCGAGTTCAGCTCAAAGAGAAAGGCCGTCAACTACAACGACGTTTTGGCTAGAAGATGGGAGCACTACCACGAGGTTCCAGAGGCTGCGACACCGGAGGAGGAGGGCGACGAGGGCGTTGCCAGCATACACGAGCTCGGAAAGCAGATTCCCGACGAGATAAGGCGTGAGCTAGCATACGACAACCACCTGAGGGCCATCCTCCAGGACCACTTCATAGAGCCGGAGACGACCCTCGACGAGTACAGGCTCAACCGCTATCTGGAGCTTGGGGACTTCCTCACCGGGCCCTACGACTTCAGCCTCTTTGAGAACGGAGTGACCCTTGAGAGGGACGGGACTGTTGCCAAAAAGCCAGCCCGTGTCGAGAAGTCAGTCAGGATAAGCGAAGATGGCCTCGTCGTTGACTACACCGTAAGGAGCGATGCTAAAGCCCTCTTCGGGGTCGAGCTCAACTTAGCCGTCCACAGCGTCATGGAAGAACCGGCTGAATTCGAGGCCGAGAGCTTTGAGGTCAACGACCCCTACGGCATTGGCAGGGCAAGGATAGAGCTCGACAGGAAGGCTAGGGTGTGGAAGTACCCGATAAAAACTCTCAGCCAGAGCGAGGCAGGCTGGGACTTCATCCAGCAGGGCGTCAGCTATACTTTGCTGTTCCCGCTGGAGGAGGAGCTACGCTTCAGGCTCCGCTTTAGGGAGCTTTGATGCTTTTTTACACCCTTATCAGGACACCCTCCAGCTCCTTGTTCAGAGACTTTATTATGTGGAACTCGGTCATCCGTCCCCTTTTCTCAGTTCTGATAACCGTGGTCGCTATGTCCTCAAGGAGCTTTATCACAAACTCCTTTTCTCCCGAGAGAATGTCCCGCTTTAGTAAGTAGACTCCCAGTCTTTCGGGTCTTCCCACGTATTCGGATAGGTGATCAACTATAATCTGAATCCCGCGGGGGCTCATGTTGGACACCAGAAAGAGCTTCTCAAGGCCAACCGCTATCGCGAGAATTCGCTCTTCCGTGTTTTCAAGTATCCTCCTATAGGCCTCTTTAAACTTCTTCGTGAGTATGGTAGGTTCTGAAATTTCGGTTATGTAAGCAACGATTTCTCCGATCACTTTTGTGCCCCCGACTTTTATTACCTCTACCTTCTGGAAAAGCTCGCTCTCAAAACCCGAAAGAACGGCTTTTGTGGCAAGCGTTGCGTAGGTATTGAGCACATCAACGATAACGACCCTGAACCCCATCTCCTTTGCCCATGTCAGGGTATGATACAGGCCGAGCGTTAAGTCGCCCTCTCCTGTCCTCTCGAAGAGAACCGTTTCTCCGGGTTTTATCTCCTCCCATATCTTGATCAGAGCAACTTCCCTAAGCCCCATTGTGTAACACCCCTTACCAGATAGTTGGCACGAGAAATTTAAATCAGTTGCGTTAAAGGTATGTAAAACTTCAACTTTTGGGCTTCACTCTAAAGTCTATCGGCTTCTCAAGCCCCCAGAACCTGCAGAACGAGCAAACTTCTCCGCTCGACGGCATTCCGCAAACTTTGCATTCCCTGAGTTCAGTCTTCTCCAGCTCGGCCTCGAAGAGGTATTTCTTCCTCAGATAGCCCTTGACGAAGTTGATTTTAGTTCCGGGCCTCTTCTCCTCCATTTCGTTTAGTATTGCCTTCCACTCCAGCGTTGTGGCTCCCCTCGCGTGCGGGCACTCATCTATCTCGTACTCTATTCCGTTCGCCAGAGCGTAGGCGACAACCTCCCGCTCCGTGACCTCATAAAGCGGTTTAACCTTCTTCACCAGCTTGCCGTTGAAGGCTGAGGGGGTGACCGGTCCCTGCTTTGCCAAATACTGCGTGTTCCAGTTCATTATGTTGTTGAATATGAAGCTCGCCTCGTCGTCGAGGTTGTGCCCCGTGGCAATGACATCAAATCCGTTGTCGTAGGCGAACTTGTTGAAGATGTAGCGCTTGGTTAGACCGCAGTAGGAGCACGTCGGTCTTCTCGTCCTGACCTCACCTATGCCATAACCAAACAGTTCCTTCACACGGACGATGTGGAGGGGCGCTCCAATCTTCTCGCACTGCCTTTTCGCATAGCTCTCGCCCTTCTCGCTGTACTCGCCTATCCCGAGGTTTATATGTAGGCACTCCGTGTTGTAGCCGAACTTTTTGAGGACGTAGGCGGTAACCGCTGAATCCTTTCCGCCCGAGACGACGACCAGAACCCTCTCGTCCGGCTTGAGCATCTTGTAGCGTTCGATGGTTCGCTTCACCTTTCTCTCAAAGTACTCTGTGAAGTGCTCCTCGCAGAGGTACATTTTTGGGTAATGGAGCTTGATGAAGGCTGGTTTATCGCAGAACTTACATTTCACGGGCATTTTTCTCCACCTGAAATAGGGGAGAAAGGGGGCTTTTAACGTTAACCTTCCGGCTGACCTAACCTCGTCTCGTCCTAACAAAAAACACAGTGCCCACCACAATAATCACTATCAGTCCGGGTCCGCAAATGCTCTTTTTGCTGGAAGTTTGAGGTGAGGGCGATGTTTTGTTCGTTTTTTCAATGGTGTTCGTGGAAGAACGAGTGATGCTCCCCTGGGCAGACGTTTGAGTCTTGGTTTCGTTCAAAGTGATATTCTCTTGAGGGACAGTTGACTTGCAGACTGTTACATTTACGATTTTAACACTCTTAGGAAACCAGAAGCCTTCTATCAATCCTTTGGAGTTGTTGGTTGTATTGACGTAGATTATGGCAATCTTCCTCGTGTTATTGTCTTTTTTAAGAGTGAAGTAGACAGGGAAAACGCTCGAGTTCACCAGTGTTACCGGACCAGGGGACCAACTGCTCACATTTCTATTCAGAGCAATCCAGATGTCGCTAACGTTCGTGTGGCTCCACTCACCGGGACCCAGCGACTGCAACTCAATCTTCCAGCCGTATATGGAGTCGCTGACGTTCCCCTTTGGAAGCCAGAGCCAACTAACGTTAGCAGGCTCAATACAGAAATGTCTGATGTCAAGCCGGTAAAACCTATCAATTTCATCATTGGAATACTTAACCTCAATGTACCAGCTCCCATTTAGAAAGCTCGCCCCTTTATATTCCACGTAGGGTGTTCTCAGCACGGGTGTGAAATTCAGGAGGTAGAGGTGGGAGCCGTTGAAGTAAAGGAGGTATTCATGACCGTAAAAGACGGCCGGCCAGCAGTCGGTCATTCCACAGTCAATTCCCCACTGAAGGATCGAGAGGTGAATTAATGCCCCGGTTCCGTTTGAGAGAACGGAATACTGAACTTCATAAAGGCCGCCGGGCGCTTTAACATAAGGATACGCAGAGACTGAAGCGGAAAGAAAAAGAAGGAGGAAGATGGGGATTACCAGTCTGGACATTTTGATCTCACCCTGTCAACGACTCTTAGGTCTGTACCGAAGTAGTAGGCTTTCGTTGAGAATGCACTCGGATTTACTTCTGTAATTGCTCTGTAATAATCACATGCACGGTTAATGCACTCTTCTTCTGTTTCTGAGGTCGGGTTCTCATCGCATCCAACTTTTTCTTTGAAATGATCGCCTTCCCAGGTACCTTGAATACTTTTACAGTATGCACAGTTGCTTTTTTCACCAATTATACTGTTGTCAGCCTCCATTTCGATGGAAAGGCCTTTGCTGGCCATCCATTCCACACGACACGCAAGTTCTTGGAATGTGTAATCACTCCCATCACTCAGTTTGGTAGTTTGGTAATAATGGGGCTGAACAAACACGTGATTAAAATACCCCGCAAGAGTGGGGATAGCACAGAAAGTCTTTATCTGATCCATAGTCCTGTCTCCAATGGTGGGAATCCAAATTAATTCTTGGTCATGATTACGAATGTAGTTGCTCATGTACTGGATGAACTCCTTTGTAACGTGAGCTTCATCGTGAGAGGTAGTCTGAAGGCAACTCTCGTAACTCCAGTAGAATCCATTAAGGTCAGTGTTGTCAACGCTTAGAACACCATCAATCCAGCCCTTGTAGTATGAGTTCACGCCAGAGTACTCAAACGGTATCTGCACTTGATCCCGTGGAAATCCCTCGGGGCGGCTAAAGGGTATTGTTATATACAATGGCATCCCGTATATGTGGTTGGATACCCATCTTGCAAATTCCCTTCCATCGTTGTATCCCGAATTATAGAATGGTCCGCTGTACTTAATCCCCCTCCCTTCTCCGCTGAGAACAACAATCCTGTCAAAACCCCTCTCCCTGAAGTCCTCAACGGTGGCTTTTCTATTTCCGACAGTCATCCTCGACTCGTAGTCAGAACCATTCCACCGAACCCACCACAAACCAAGCTTCGACATAAGGAATCACCAATTTTGAGTAGTTAATTAACATATAAAAATTTTGTGGTTAAATAAACACTCTTAAAACAAACAAAAAGTTCCAAAACAATCAAATGTAATAAGAAGTAAAGGATTACAACGCCCTTTCCATGAAGTCAGATTCACGCTTCCATCCCCTCAACCTTCTCCTTCCAGTTCTCCGGCCTTCTGAAGTCCCTCTCCGTGTATAGTCCTTCCTTCTTGAGTATTCCCCTTGCCGCCAAGAGGCCGGTTGCCGCGGCATTAACGATGTCCCTGCTTAAACCAGCGCCATCGCCGGCCGCGAAGATGTTCTCGATGCTCGTTTCGAGGTTCTCATTAACCTCAACTTTCATCGCGTAGTACTTTATCTCCGGCGCGTAGAGAAGTGTGTGGTCGCTCGCTACTCCCGGCAGAACCCTGTCGAGCTTCTCAAGGCCCTCTATAATGTTTGTGACGACGCGGTGTGGCAGTGCCATCGCTATGTCCCCCGGAGTCACGTGCCTAAGTGTTGGCTCGACGTCGCTCCTCCTTATCCTCGCCCAGGTGCTCCTCCTCCCCCTCCTGAGATCGCCAAGCCTCTGGATTATCGGCTTTCCTCCCCCTATGGTAGTTGCCAGCTGTGCTATGCTCCTGCCGTAGGCTGTGGTGTCTTCCACCGGCTCGGTAAGTTCAATCCTGCTCAGGAAGGCGAAGTTAGTGTTGTTGCTCTTCTTCTCGTGCATTGAGTGGCCGTTAACGCCAACGTAGCCGTCGTAGCGCTCCTCAACGACGAAGCCGTTGGGGTTTGTGCAGAAAGTTCTCACGAAGTCGTCGTAGGTGTCGGTGTAGATGTGGAACTTGGGGTCGTGGTTTATGCTCGTTATCGGGTCCATAACTATTGCCGGAACCTCAACCCTAACTCCAACGTCAATGGGCCCGTGCCTTGCCTTCAGGCCTATCCTTTTGGCGACGTCGTGGAACCACTCCGCTCCTCCCCTTCCGGGTGCGACGATTATGTATTTTGCTCTGACCTCGAAGACGTCCTTTCCCCGCTTAACTTTAACCCATCCCCGGCCGAACTCCAGAGCCTTAGTCCAGAGGAGGAACTTCACTCCTTTGCTCTCAAGGTGCCTCTTGATGTCGCCTATAACCTCGGGCGTCCTGTCGGAGCCGATGTGCCTCTGGATTATCGGGATGAACTTAACACCGGCCTGCGCCGCCCTCTGCTCCCAGTATTTAACCTGCTCGGGATTGCCCCTGAAAAGGTTTCTCGGGGCTTTGTGCCTCAAGAAAATCCGGTCAACCTCCCATACTAGTTGCCAGGCGTAGTTCTCATCGCCAGTTAGCTCGCTTAAATCGCCTCCAATGTCCGGCCTGAGGTTTATCGTCCCGTCGCTTAGGCCACCCGCTCCTCCGACACCGCTCATTATGTGGCACGGCTGACAGCCTATGCAGTAGCCGAGCTCGTACATCGGGCAGGCCCTTTGATCAACGTCTCCCCCCTCGTCTATCACCAGAACACTAAAATCACTCCTTTCCGAGAGCTCGTAGGCCGCGAAAAGTCCCGCAGGGCCGGCACCTACAATCACAACGTCATAGGCTTTTCCGTTTCCAGAAACCATATTTCCCTTGCCAAGGTCTATGGGCTGGCCCTTAAAAAATTTTTGGCATAAAAATGTTTAATTTTGTCCAGTTTTTCCGAAACTTTTGACCTTTTAATGTCAAAAACCTGTCGAAACACTTAAACACGCTGAGGGGAAATATCCTTATTAGTGAGTGCTATGGAGCCATCCGGGACTGTCTTGGCTGGAAAGGCCAGCAAAGCTGGAAAGGCCCACATAACCCACAGCAAGCGCAGAATGATTCAGCTCCGGCGGAAGGAAGAGCTGAGCCACAACATACGCTACGTCTCCAAGGTTCCGGTTAGGATAGTTATGGACAGGGACTTCCTCAGGGTTTCTCCGAGTGATTCACTGAGCGTCCTGATCCAGAGCCTCCGGGGGGAGGAAACCTCGGCAGTTGTTGTGGATGAGGAGGGAAGACTTCTCGGGTTCATCACGATGAAGGACATCCTCAGGTTCTTCGAGCCCCCAAAGAGGTACACGGTGGTGGGGGTGAACCTCCTCAAGAAGTACTCGATAAACCGTGCCTCCCGGGTGGAGGACATAATGGTGAGACGTCCGATAACTATAGGGATTGACGACGATCTCGGCAGGGCGATAAAGCTGATGCTAGAAACTGGAAAGCACCACCTCCCGGTTGTAGACGATGAGAACAAGGTTCACGGCATCCTTGAGGTTAAAGACATAATAAGGCTGATAAGGATCGTTTCGTCTTAAAGGCCAAGCGGGATGATAATCATGGACGTGTTCCTCGAGCTGGCGCTGATACTAATAGTTGCGAAGCTCTTCGGCTACATCACCGTTCGCCTCGGTTTCCCGGCTGCCCTCGGCCAGCTGATTGGCGGGATAATAATAGGGCCCTCCATTCTCAACCTCGTCGGCTACGACGAGGGCGTCAAGCTCCTCGCAGACCTTGGTGTCGTCATGCTGCTCTTTCTAGCGGGCCTTGAGACCGACGTCGAGGAGTTCAAGCACGTTGGCATTCCCGCTTTTATAGTTGCCTCCCTCGGGGTTCTGACGCCCTTTATCCTCGGCTACGTTGGGGCGATGGTTTGGGGTTTCTCAGGCATACAGGCGATGTTCCTCGGCGGTGTTCTAACGGCCACAAGCGTTGGCCTGACCACAAGTATTCTGATGGAGTTGAAGAAGCTCCGCACGAAGGTTGGGACGACTATCTTGGCTGCTGCCGTCGTTGACGACGTCCTCGGCATAATCGTGCTCACGATACTGGTTGGCATAAACACTCGCGGGAGCGTCTATATGAAAGACCTCCTCATAATCCTCGGCGAAGTTGGGCTTTACTTCATCATCGGCCTCCTGATAGGAAACCCGGCCGTCAAGGAAACGCTCAAGCTCTCGGAGATGATAAGCCTTCCCGAGACTGTGACGGCCTTCGCGATAGCTATAATGCTTATCTTTGCCTACCTTGCCGAGCAGTTTCAGATAGCAGGCATAACGGGCGCTTATCTGGCGGGACTCCTCGTGGCCAGTACGGAGGAGGCGAGGGAGATTGACAGGAAGTTCATGACCATAGGCTATTCCCTCTTCATTCCGATTTTTCTCGTGAGCATAGGAATCGAGAGCGACGTGAGGGTTCTCATGCATGCAGGAACGTTCGCCCTCGTTTACTCCCTTCTGGCGATAGTGGGCAAGATATTCGGATGTGGCTTCGGTGCCTTCGTTTCCAGGTTCAAGCCCGTTGAGGCCCTTCAGGTCGGCATCGGTATGATACCGCGTATGGAAGTGGCTCTGATAATGGCCAACGTGGCTCTGGACGAGGGCGTCTTCGACAGCGGGACATTCGCGATTCCAGTGACGATGGTGATAGTGACGACCGTTGTAACGCCCTTCCTCCTGAAGTGGGCTTTCTCAAGGGAGTAGAAGGCTCGGCCAACCGGGTACTCATCACATCTCAGCCAGTGCCGGTTTCGTCATCGCCCTTTGGAGTTAGCATAGCTTTTTAAGGTTGTTTCGGCACTTCCGAACATGAGCGAGCTCTCCACGATACTGAGTTCGGCGTTGCTCATGCTCATCATGATAGACCCGAGCGACAAAATACTCCTCGTCACCTTTCTCCGCGAGGACTTCGGGATAGAGGACATAAAGGCCCTCATCGTAAGGGCCAACCTCATAGGCTTCCTCCTTCTCGCGAGTTTTGCAGTTGCAGGCCAGATAATCCTGCAGGACATATTCCACATTGACATCAACGCCCTGAAAGTTGCCGGGGGCTTCGTCCTCTTCAAGATTGGCCTTGAGGCCCTTGAGAGCGGTGGAATGTTCACCCTGAGGAGGGAGAAGGATATACTGGCTCTAGCGGCGGTTCCCGTTGCGATGCCCCTCATAGCTGGCCCAGCTGCCATAACGGCTGTTATAACCCTGACCGCTGAATACGGCTACACCGTTTCCCTCTCGGCAACGGCCATAGCGATAGCAACTGTGGCCATCTCGATGTTCGTGGCTCTCTACATGATGAAATCGGTCAACAAGACTTTCCTCAGCGTCACGATAAGGATAATCGGTCTCTTCATAATGGCGATTGGTGCTCAGATGATGGTGGAGGGCGTTATTGGGATATATCTGCTCATGATGACGGCCGGAGGGTAAGCTTTTAACCTTCGGAGAGCCTTTATTTGGGGGATGGAAATGAGACTTGAGCGGGTTAAGGGAACGAGGGACTTTTTACCAGAGGAGATGGCGAAGAGAAGGTGGGTATTCGAGAGGATACGCGAGACCTTCGAGCGCTACAACTTCCGCGAGGTTCTCACGCCGACCTTCGAGTACACCGACCTCTTCAGGCTGAGGAGCGGTGAGGAGGTCGTTAAACAGCTCTACGCCTTCCTCGATAAAGGCGGGAGGGACGTCTCGCTGAGGCCTGACATGACCTCAAGCGTTGCGAGGCTCTATGTCAACAGGTTCCAGAACGCGCCGAAACCGGTGAAGTGGTACTACATAGCCAACATGTTCAGGTATGAGGAACCGCAGAGCGGCCGCTTTAGGGAGTTCTGGCAGGCGGGGGTTGAGCTCATCGGGAGCGATAAGGTTGAAGCCGATGCCGAGGTTATAGCGCTCTTCGTTGAGAGCTACCTCGCGACGGGTTTGGAGGACTTCACGGTCAACATCGGCGACCGCGTTCTCCTCGACGAGTTCGCCAAGATGCTTGGCGTTGGGGACGACATAGGCCTCATGAGGCTCATAGACAAGAAGGACAAGCTCTCAAGGGAGGATTTTATCGGGGCGTTAAAAGAGTTCGGGCTGAGCGATGAAGGCCTTGAAAGGGTTCTCTCGCTGGTTGAAATCAAAGGGAAGCCTGATGAAGTTCTCCCGATGGCGGAAGAGCTCTTCGGGAGCGAGGAAGCCAAGAAGGAGATAGAAAGGCTCTACGAACTCGTTGACCTTCTCGATGCTTACGGCGTCTCCAAGTGGATAAGGATTGACCTCGGAATAGCGCGCGGTTTCGACTACTACACGAGTGTAGTCTTCGAGGCAATAGCCCCGAACGACCTCGGCATAGGCTCCATTGGCGGTGGCGGAAGGTACGACAACCTGATAGAGGTCTTTGGGGGGAAGCCAACTCCAGCAACGGGTTTCGCCATAGGCCTTGAAAGGCTAATCCCAATACTCGAATGGAGGGGCCTGATCCCTGAGCCGAAGCTCAAACCTGAGGTTTACGTCATCCCGATAGGTCAGGAGAGGGTCGTTAGGAAAGTTGCTATAGAGGTCGTTACGGCCCTAAGGGAGGCCGGCATTGAGGCGGATGTTGAGCTTATAGGTAGAAAGCTCAGGAAGGCCCTTGACTACGCTGGAAGACTCGGCGTTCCCTTCGTCGTCCTCATAGGAAAGAGAGACCTCGAAGGAGGCAAGGTAACCGTCAGGGACATGGAGAGCGGTGAACAGAAGGCGGTGGAAATTGAAAGGGTCGTTGAGGAGATTGCCGAGCGCCTTGGCCTCTGATTAATTTACCCAGTGCCCGTCCTCGTAGACTGCAACGTCCGGCCCTGATACTGGATAGGCCGTTATGACCTCGTAGTAGGTGTAGCCCCGGTAGTATTCCCTTTCAAGGACGACCTTCATCCTGCTTATTCCATATTCACGGTACTCCCAGTAGGGAAGGTAGTAGGTTATCACAACTTTGTCACCGTGGAAGCGGGCATCACCGTATTCTATGGTATCCTCGATTAGGTAGACCATGTCATAGCCGTCCATTGTCTCGGGAAGGTGGCGACCCTTGACGTGCTGGCCGAGGGGATAGAAGGTAGTCTCGTACTTGTAGTCCATGTCATATCCGAGCACGTGCCGGTTCCAGACATGCTCCTGTGCCCAGTCGGGGAAGTAGACGTAGTGGCCGTAGAAGGTCGCGTCAAAGTAGTAGGTGGCGGCGTAGGTGAACTCCCAGTGGTCTGTACTGAGGGAGGTTGCCGAGGCCTGAGCCTGAAGGGAGATAGCTACTAGGCCAAGAACAAGTACAAGGATGTATTTTAGCTGGTGTCTCATGGATAACACCGCTCATCATAGCACGCGAGTTTTTAAAGGTTTTGTGGGGCAAAGTATAAATGACTCCATAAGAACCCGGTTGGGATGATGAGTCTGGAGCCCCCTGATTGATGAGGATGTTTCGCGGGGCTGACCGGTATGATAAAGGAAAGGCTGTGTCGGGAATACATAGAGGAGATAGACAGGCTCGAACGCTCCATCAGGGAGCTTGAGGATGAACTTATTGAGCTCAGGATGCAGCTTAGGATGAAGGTTGAGGAAGCCACCGACCTGAGCGTCGAAAACGCGAACCTGAGGCACAAGGTTGAGATGCTCAAGCGCAGACAGGACGCCATACTGGAACTCCTTAAGAGGTTGAACCTCCCGGTTGTTGTGGTTGACGGGGAGAAGTTCGAAGATGTTGACCTTGACCTTGGACCGGACATAAGGGATTAGAAAACCTTAATTAGGTTCTCCCTGTTCTTAGTTTTAACTGGAAAAGGTGGTGGTTCTCATGAGCATGGACATGACTACCAGGATGTTTAGGGAAGAGGGATGGATTAGGAAGCGCTGTCCGAAGTGTGGCAAGTACTTCTGGACGCTCGATCCCGAGAGAGAGACCTGTGGAGACCCGCCCTGTGACGAGTATCAGTTCATAGGAAAGCCCGGGATACCGAAGAAGTACACCCTAGATGAGATGCGTGAAAAGTTCCTGAGCTTCTTCGAGAAGCACGGTCATGGTAGGGTTAAGCGCTACCCGGTTCTGCCGAGATGGAGGGACGATGTTTTACTCGTTGGAGCCAGCATAATGGACTTCCAGCCCTGGGTCATAAGCGGTGAAGCAGACCCACCTGCAAACCCGCTCACCATAAGCCAGCCCTCGATAAGGTTTACGGATATAGACAACGTCGGAATAACCGGCAGGCACTTCACGATATTCGAGATGATGGCGCATCATGCCTTCAACTACCCGGGCAAGCCGATATACTGGATGGACGAGACTGTTGAATTAGCTTTTGAGTTCTTCACCAAGGAGCTCAAAATGAAGGCAGAGGACATAACCTTCAAGGAAAACCCGTGGGCCGGCGGAGGAAACGCTGGTCCGGCTTTCGAGGTGCTCTACCGCGGTCTTGAGGTGGCTACGCTCGTCTTCATGCAGTACAAGAAGGCCCCAGAAAACGCCGACCCGAGCCAGGTGGTTGAGATAAAGGGTGAAAAGTACGTTCCGATGGAGACAAAGGTCGTCGACACCGGCTACGGTCTTGAGCGTTTAGTATGGATGAGCCATGGCACTCCAACGGCTTACGACGCTGTCTTAGGCTACGTCATTGAACCCCTCAAGAAGATGGCCGGTGTGGAGAAGATAGACGGGAGAATCCTGATGGAGAACTCCAGATTAGCTGGGATGTTTGACATCGAGGACATGGGGGATTTGCGCTATCTGAGGGAGCAGGTGGCAAAGCGCGTTGGCATAAGCGTCGAGGAGCTTGAGAAAGCTGTGAGGCCCTACGAGCTCATCTACGCCATAGCGGACCATACCAAAGCTTTAACCTTTATGCTCGCTGATGGGGTGATCCCCTCAAACGTCAAAGCGGGTTATCTCGCAAGGCTCCTCATAAGGAAGAGCATAAGACATCTTAGAGAGCTCGGCCTTGAGATTCCGCTGAGCGAGATAGTTGCGATGCACATAAAGGAGCTCTCGCCAACGTTCCCCGAGTTCAAGGAGATGGAGGATGTAATCCTTGACATAATCAACGTCGAGGAGAAGCGCTACCAGGATACGCTGAAGAGGGGAAGCGACCTTGTGAAGCGCGAGATAGCGAAGCTCAAGAAGAGGGGAATTAACGAGCTCCCGCTGGAGAAGCTCATTCTATTCTACGAGAGCCACGGCTTAACCCCTGAGATAGTGGCTGAGGTTGCTCAGAAGGAGGGAATCAAGGTTCACATACCCGACAACTTCTACACTCTCGTCGCCAAGCAGGCCGAGAAGACCGAGAAAAAGACGGCAGGAGAATATGTGGTGGACTTCGAACTAGTCAAGGATTTACCCGACACGAGGACGCTCTACTACGAGGACCCTTTCATGAAGGAGTTCGATGCTAATGTCCTCAGGGTAATCGATGATTGGGTCGTGTTGGATAAGACGGCCTTCTATCCGGAAGGTGGAGGCCAGCCCTACGACACCGGTGTTCTGGTTGTCAACGGTGAGGAAGTCAAGGTCACAAACGTCCAGAAGGTCGGAAAGGTCATCCTGCACAAAGTCGAGAGACCGGAGCTCTTCAAGGAAGGGACTAAGGTTCACGGAAGGCTCAACTGGGACAGGAGAATCCAGCACATGCGTCACCACACCGGAACCCACGTCCTTATGGGCGCACTCGTCAGGGTTCTCGGAAAACACGTCTGGCAGGCCGGTTCACAGCTCCACACCGACTGGGCCCGCCTAGATATATCCCACTACAAGCGCATAACCGAGGAGGAGCTGAGGGAGATAGAGCGCCTTTCCAACAGAGTTGTGATGGAGAACAGGAAGGTCACTTGGGAGTGGCTCCCGAGGACGGAGGCGGAGCAGAAGTACGGCTTCCGCTTATATCAGGGTGGAGTCGTCCCCGGAAGGGTTATCAGGGTTCTCAGGATAGAGGACTGGGACGTTCAGGCCTGTGGTGGAACGCATCTGCCCAACACCGGCCTTATCGGGCCGATAAAGATTCTGAGGACGGAGCGCATACAGGATGGCGTGGAGAGGATTATCTTTGCCGCTGGAGAAGCTGCCGTAAACTGGATGCAGGAGACCGAGAGAATACTCAAGAAGACCGCCGAGATATTCCGCGTTCCCCCGGAGAAAGTTCCGGAGACGGCGGAGAGGTTCTTTAACGAGTGGAAGCAGGCCAAGAAAGAAGCCGAGAAGCTGAGGAAAGAGCTGGCGAAGCTCCTCGTCTATGAGCTTGAGAATGAAGTCGAGAGGGTTGGCGAAATAGAGTTCATCGGCAAGGTGGTCGGGAGAACAATAGATGACCTCCGTGAAGCTGCAAACAAGCTCAGGAAAGATAAGCGCGTGGTAGTTCTCATCACCAGAGAGGGCCACTTCGTCGTTGCAGTTGGCGATGGCCTTGACCTCAAAGCGGGAGAGCTCGCTAGAGTAATAACCTCCGTTGCAGGCGGCGGTGGCGGCGGAAGGAAAGAGCTTGCCCAGGGAAGGATAAAGAACCCGCTGAAAGCTGAGGAAGCCATTGAAGAGGTGAAGAAGAGGCTCGGCTGATTGCCTGCGAATTTACATTTTTTCTGAAAGCCTTGCCCACCAATAGAGCGAGGTAGATATGCGATATTCTTTTAAATTCTCTATTCTAACGTTGACTGGTTGGAATGAGGGACGGTGTTAAAATAGTCCGGGAGTTCTTCAATGTTCAGAGAGAGGTCTTTTTCAGCTACCGCTGGGACGTGGTAAGCTACCTGATAGGCCTTCTAATCCAGGTTGCAGTCATGGGAATATTCGCCAGTTTGGTGACCATAAACGCGAACATCGAGCAGTACGGAACTAACTCTTTCCTTCAGTTCTTTCTGATAGGCTTCATCGTGCACAACATAATATTCCTTCCGCGCGGTAGCCTTTCCAAGCTCCTGATTGGGAGGAGCTTTCCGATGCTATATGCCTCCCCCGCTGGAATGGTAGCGGTCTTTGTAGGAATAAATGCCTGGAATGTCGTCTGGAGCCTTATGATAATGGGCCTAATAACGGTAGTCTTCGTTCTCTTCTACGGCTTAGTTATTCACCTCAACCTCGGTGCCCTGCTAGTTATCCTTGCTGGCTTCACCCTCACATTTGCCCTCGAACTTTTTTCGGCGGGCTTTCGGACTGCCACTAAAGCGAGGCAGGATCCTGTAAACTGGTTCCTCAACCTCACCTCCCAGCTCGTGAGCGGTCTTTACTTCCCGCCCGACGCGCTCCCCTGGTGGCTCCAGCCTATTTCCAAGATACACCCCGAGAGGTACATTCTTGAGATGGCCAGGCTGACGATGGGCGGGGGCTATTCAGTGTCTCAAATCTGGCCGAGTTTTGTGAACCTTATCCTAACTACCGGTATTATGTTTTTAGTAGGAATCGCCACGTTTAGGTGGGGCGTTAGAAAGGCGATGCAGCTTGGCACATTGGGTCACGTGTGAGGTGGTTGGATGATTGAGGCAGTTAACCTGACCAAGTACTATCCACCTCCTTTTGGGGGCTTCTTCGATCTGGACAGTCTCCGTGATTTTCTCGGAAGACCCAGGGAGGAGATTCCGGCCCTCGTGAATCTTAGCTTTCAGGTGAGGGAGGGGGAGATATTCGGCCTCCTCGGTCCCAACGGTGCGGGAAAGACGACCCTCTGTAAAATCGCCAACGGCCTGCTTGAGCCGAGTTCTGGAAAACTGCTCATCGACGGCCACGACAGCTTTAGGGAGCACGGCAAAGTTGCGAGGGAGATGTTCACGGTTTTCACTGGCGAGAGGGACATGTGGGGGGTATTCCAGTGGCGCCTGAGCGTTTACAGGAACCTTCAGTTCATCGCGAGGCTGTGGAAGGTTCCCGAGGCTGAGATGGGGGAACGCATAGAGTACGCCCTCAAACTGCTGAACCTGTGGGAGAAGAGGAACGAATGGTACCAGAAGCTCTCGGCCGGAATGAAGCAGAAGGTTTACATCGCCTCCGCACTAGTGGTCAGGCCGAAGTACCTCATACTCGACGAGCCGACGGTTTTTCTCGATGTGATAACCAAGAGCGAGATACATGACGCAATAATGACCCTCGTTCAGGACTTTGGAACGACTGTTATCCTCACCACCCACGACCTTCAGGAGGCAGAGAAGCTGAGTGACAGGGTTCTACTCTTCAACAAGAGGCCCATCCTTGAGGGAAAGCCTGAGGAGATAAGCAGGAAGCTCAGGGTTCCAGTTGATAAAAAGGTCAGTGCGATTGTGAAGGGAAAAGTTGAATGCAACAGATGGCATATGGCTCGGTGTCTTACCAAAGGGAACTACACTCATGTCACGGCCTATCTTAAAATCAATGAGGTGGATGAGTTCGTGAGGGTTTTATCCTCAAAGGGTGCCATGCAGATTAGAGTTGAAGAACTATCACTTGGGGATGTGTTTTTGATTATTTTTGGTCGTTTTGATAGAGTAGAAAAACTTTAATACTCTATTGTTTTACAAATGAATAGAAAATCTTATAAACATTAACTACAGTTTTTTTTTTCGGAGGTGTTAGAGTACAATGTCTGGTGACGTGAGACCGGAATTGCACACCTTCCACGTTGGTGGCAAGTACTTTGTTCTGCATTCACCTACAGGAACCCTATTTGAGGTCGATAAGAAAACCTATGACTTCTGCAGGTTTGTGGCAGAGTTGGGCTGGGGTGATGGCAAGGATCGTTTTGTAAAGGAATACTCTACATCTGACTGGGATTCTTTGATAAAGGAGATTAAATCTGATGAAGATCTCCGTCGCGTATTCTATGAATCTAAGCCACCCGTAAAGCCATATCTCGGAATCATAAAATCCAAGATTTCGTCCATTTCCCTTAACGTCATGGAAGACTGCAACTTTGCTTGTGTTTACTGTTATGGTGATGGCGGTACTTACCACACTCCCAATACTAGAATGAGTCCAGAAGTTGCTAAAAAGGCCATTGACCTGCTAATGAGAGAGGGGAAGAAGGTCGTTAACATTCAGTTCTTTGGTGGCGAACCTTTGTTGAACTTTCCGCTGATTCGGGAGCTGGTTCAATATGCAAAAGAGAAGGCTAAAGAACACGATAAAGTTGTTACCTTCAGCATAACAACCAACGGTTATCTCGTCACAGAGAAGGTCATTGACTTTTTCCTTGAGAACAACTTCACGGTGACTCTAAGCTTTGATGGCCCTAGAGACATTCAAAATAACAACAGACCTCTACGTGGGGGATATCCAACCTTTGATGTTGTAGCGAGGAATGCAGAGAAGATGCTTGAGCGTGGCGTTAAGGTTAGCATCCGCGCAACGGTTCTGCCAGAGCAGCTTGATAGATACTATGAGATTTACAGATTCTTCGTTGATTTTGGTTTCAGGAGCGTTCATCTTGAGCCAGCTACCACAAGTACACCACTGACTGAGAAGCATGCTAAACTCGTTGAATCTGCCCTCGAAAAGATAGCGAAGGACGAGCTTGAACACTACAAGGAGAAAGGAATCGTTTACACAAAGCTCCGTGAGATGGTTCACATGATTTACTCCGGCACCTACCGCCATTATCCCTGTGGTGTTGCCAGGAGCTACTTCGGGGTTTCGGCGGACGGGAAGATGTATCCCTGCCACAGGTTCGTTGGAATGGAAAAATTTGTGGTTGGTCACGTTGATGATTTCAGGTGGGAGAACGAGTTCATTCAGAAGATCCTTCACCATACTGTGGACAAGAGACCAAAGTGTTCGAGCTGCCCGATAAGGGCTTACTGCGGCGGTGGCTGTATATACAACAACCACTACTACAACGGTGACGTGTTTCTCCCCGACGAGTTCCACTGCTCCTATATGTTTGCTCTCGTGAGGTGGGGTTCCTGGCTTTACTCGAATCTTGACGAAGACTGGTTGAATAAGGTCTTCTCACGCTCACCCCTGGGAGGGGTGAGGGCCGAGGAGTCCGATGAGGCCAAAACCCAAAAACCAAAGGAGGTGATAGCAGGTGTTTAAGAAGTTGAACGCAGGTGGCAACCCGGTGGAGCCACAGTGCTTTGTTGATATTGACTGTGGTTCTAGAGACCTAAGTTGTCTGTTGATAGATATTTGCACCTCAGAAAGCCCGTGTACAATTATAGATGTATAAGGAGGTGAAAGAAAATGTTCAAGAAGTTAACCAAGAATATCAATCCAATTGAACCTCTATGCATAACTAGTGACAACTGCAACAGTGACAACTGCTACATTGAGTGTGCATTTGGAGAAGGCTGTGAGATGACAGACACCGGATGCTTCTGGGACTGGGGAGGAGATCCTGATTGCCAAGTGATTGATATTTGACACACTCGCTTTTTTATTATTTCTTTGTGGAGCAGGTTTATTATTTAAATTATTAGCTAGCTCTCGGAGGGTGGTACTGTGAAAAAACAAGTAAACTCCTCTACAATCTTTGTAATGTTCCTCTTCCCGGCCATAGCGGTCGAGATAGACGTTTCCAGATTTACCACTCACTATCCCAACATATCCTCCGAAGTGCTCGGTCACCTGATAACCGCCGACTTGCTCGTCAAATGGCTTCCGAATTTCATCAAGTTCCTCTTCATACCAGTCCTGTTAATAATTCTCCTCCCGCGCTTCGGCTCGGACTTCGAGAGGGGGAGCGTCATCTTGATGGTCTCAAAGCCCCTCACGAGGAGGCGCTATTTCCTAAGCTGGGCCTTCGAGGGGTTAAAGCTTGCTCTAATTTTCACCCTAGGGATTGCACTCTCGGGAGCGCTTGCAATGCTAGCCCACAGCTTCGAAGTTAAAGACTATCTCGTAGGCTCCCTTGCCCTTTCGCTCTCGCTGGTCGGCGTTGTTGGAATCGCCCTGCTCCTAATCCCCCTCGCTACTTCCCGAGATTCCGGGGTCTTCCTCGGGCTTGGGGCGTTCGTTGTTCTCCTTCTCCTCGGAAAATCCGATTACTCGTTCATTCCGACGGTTTACCTTGAGAGGGCTGTTTCAATCGGCGAGAGCGTTTCTGTCTCCCATAAGGCCGTTGGACAACTTTTGGCTGTTTTCGTTCTTCTGTCGCTCGTCGGGATGGAAGCCTTCCGGAGGAGGGAGTTGAGGGGTCCTGAGTCTATTGCTGTCCCTGGTTTTTCCTTCTCCCCCCGCGGGCTTTACGGCGTTTTCCTCGGGCTGAGCCTTCAGAGCAGGCGCTTCATTGCTTTCCTCGCTCTGACCACCATGACAGCATTCTTTAACTTTACCATGCTCGGGGATTACCACTCAGATTTCGGTATTCCGGGCCTTTTGAATGCCGTAATCTCGGCCCTGAACGGCGTTTTCTTGCCCTTCGTGGTTCTGCCCTTCGGGGCGCTCTCGATCGGCTCGGCAATTGAGAACGGCACCGTCAGGGTTCTCCTGAGCAAGCCGATGAAGAGGAGAGACTTTTTCCTGGGAACGCTCCTCAGCGATACCCTCGCGGTCTTCATTGGAACTGCTTTCTACGCGGCCCTTATCGTTGCCTACGCCCTGCACTTAGGTGCTCCCTTAGGTAGAACCCTCGAACTCGGCCTTGCCTTTGGTTCCCTCCTTTTCCTCTCGCTCCTCCAGTATCTGGCCCTCGGCTACCTTCTCTCGGCCTTCATGAGGGGGAGAAAGGCACTTCTCCTCTCGCTGGTTCTCGCCTTCTTGCTGGGCTTTGTAGTCCCAATAGCCTTTGTAACTACGTTTGGGCACTCGGGAGAGCTCGCCCGGAGGGCACTGTACGTCCCAGCTCCCTCGGTTCAGTACGTTGCCCTTAGCTCTGCGCTCTCTCAGAAGCGCAATCTTCCTCCTGCTGGGATAGATAAGATTTTAAACCATGAAAGTAACCTGGGCATGCTGATCATTCCAACGTTTGCTTACTTGACCATTACGTGGCTAAGGTTTAGGAGAGCAGACCTGAGGTGATAGCATGTGGGGGTTTGAGCTTGAGATGAAGAAAGGCCTTCGAACGAAGAAGTTCTGGCTGATACTGGTTTTGATTTTGCTGATCTACGCAATGGCCTTCAGGGAGGTAAAGGACAACCTCGAAGGGGCCTCTGATCCCCAGGGAGTCCTCCTGACGAGCCTAATCGGCTACATAGCCGTCAGTGCGTTCCTCTTCATAGGAGTATACGCCCTCATGGCTGGAGCGACGGGGATTAACTCCGACCTTGAAAACGGAACCATCAGGGTGGCCTTAAGCAAGCCCCTTGGTAGGGTTTCCTACCTGCTCGGCAAGTTCCTTGGCCAGAGCGTCAGCATAGTGGTTGCGATGGTCTTCGCAACTCTTCTCTCCTTTGCCATAACAGAGCATTACGGCCTCTCCCTCAGCGGAAAACTCGTCTCGGACCTTACGCTGGCCAACGGTTTGGTTCTCCTGGCCATGCTCCAGCTTTTAGCGCTGGGTTTACTCATTTCGACCTTCGTCCGCTCCTCCAACACCGCTTTGGGGCTGGCTCTTGTTATATTTTTCCTCACGGGTCTTGTGGCCCCTCAGATCGTTGATAGATGGGCGGAGGACAGGGTCGATAAGGAGTTCGGGCTCCACGAGAGGGGAGACTTCGCGAAGCTCTCCCCCGAGCAGAGAACGGCCTATCAGGAGCGCCTCGACGAGCTTTACAGGGAGTATCACCTGAAGTACCTCTTCTACGTCCCGCAGGTGCTCATGCTGGACGTTATCAAAGACGTGGAAACGACGAAGTTCAGCCCCGACGGCACGTATACCGTCGAATACCTTGGGGTTAAGCATGCCCTCTCACAGAATCCAGCTCAAACTGGAGTTATAGCGGGTCTTATCCCCGTTTACCTCGTGCTGGCCCTCATCAGGTTCAGGAGGATGGACTTGAGGTGATGGTGATGCTCAGGATTGAGAACCTCGTTAAGGTTTACAAGGACGTTAGGGCCTTGGATGGATTGAATCTTGAGGTTAAGTCGGGTCAGGTTTACGGTTTCCTCGGCCCAAACGGTGCAGGCAAGAGCACGACGATTCTCAGCACCCTTGGCCTCATCTTTCCTCAGGAGGGGAGAATAGAGCTTTTCGGCGAGGAGGTCTTCAGGGACGGGGAGTTTAACGAGGCTAAACTAGTCAAGGTTAAGGCCAGAATTGGTTACATGCCCGAGAACGCCACTCTTTGGGATTTCCTAACGCCAGCTCAAACGCTGGATATAATCGCTGATGCGTTTAAAATCCCGAAGGCCGAGAGGGGGAGGAGGATTAACGAGCTCCTTGACCTCGTCGGTCTCAAGGATGTAAGGAACAAGAAGGTGGGCAAGTTCTCGAAGGGAATGAGACAGAGGCTCCTCCTCGCTCAGGCCTTGATCAATGACCCCGAGCTTTTGATCCTCGACGAGCCGATGAGCGGTCTTGACCCCAAGGGCATTGCAGAGTTCAAGGAGATTATTAGGGAGCAGAGAAAGGCCGGCAAAACTGTCTTCTTCTCAAGCCACATTCTGGCTCACGTGGAAGAGGTCTGCGATACTGTTGGAGTGATTGTCAGAGGCAAACTCCGATTAGAGGACAGCATTGAGAACATTAAGCGCGAGTTCCTGAGGAAAGCGGGTTACACAATAATCATTGAGACAAACAGGCCCGTAGATTGGAGTTCCGCTAAATGGAACGTGACTCCCCTTGGTGAGAACAAATATCGTGTCGTTGCTCCTGAGGATGTTAGGGAGGAGTTGCATGATCTCGTGGCTTTGCAGGGGGCGAAAATACTCACCATGCAGGTCAAAGAGCCAAGCCTAGAGGAAATATTCCTGAAACTCGTCGAGTAGTTTTTAACCCCAACTCTCCTTTTTTATTAGGTGTCCAAAATCAAGGTCAAAACCCTAACGCGGGAAATCATCGCGCTCTCAGAGCAACTTGGCCTGAAGGCCGTTCCCGAGTACAGGACAGGAGACGGCACGAGGATAGACGTTGCGATTCTTAAGGATGGAGAGAAGCTCCTCGCCATCGAGCTGGAGGCATCTTTCAAGTGGTTTCCTCAGAGGCTTCTCTACGACGTTGTCAAGGCTCACCGAGCCGGCTTTTCCGAGCTCTGGGTAGTTTCCAACCTCAACTCAAAGCCGGGCTGGATTATGGACTACGCCGACGAAATTGGAATGGTGTTGAGGATTTTGAAAGAAAAAGAAGTTATGGGGGAGCTCAAAGCCCTGTCGGCTCGTCTATGAAGAACACGTCAAGCCCAAAGCGCTCCTTCAAAAGCTCCATGAGGGCCTTAACGCCCAGCGTCTCAGTCTTGTAGTGGCCCGCAACGAGGACGCTCTGGGGAAGGTCGATCGCCGTCAGATAATCCGCGTGGCCAAACTCACCGGTTATGAGCAGGTCAATCCCCTTCCTCCACGCCTCTTCAAGTGCGAACGCCCCGGCCCCACTGACCGCTCCAACGGTTTTAATCTCGCGCTTCCCGAACTCGTAGGTCTTAACGGTCGTATCGAGCTTCTCCGCTATTATCTGGGCCACCTTCTCGATTGGCTGTGCCTCCTTAAACTCCCCCCAGAAGCCTATGGAGAGGCCCTTGTACTCTCCGAAGGGGCCCTTTGGCTCAAGGTCGAGGAGCCTCAAAAGTCCAACGTTGTTCCCGACCTCTGGGTGGGCATCCAGTGGGAGGTGGGCAACGTAGAGGTTTATCCCGTTCTCGAAAAGGGCCTTTAAGCGCTTGTAGTGTATCCCCGTTACGTAGTTCAACCCGCCCCATATCATGCCGTGGTGCACAACCAGCATGTCGGTCTTCCCTTTAGCGGCCATTCCGATTGTTCTCAGCGTTGTATCAACGGCAAATGCAACGCGCTCGACTTCTTCCTTTCCTTCGATCTGGAGGCCGTTGCTGGACTTGTCAGAGTAGGCCGAAACCTGGAGGTAATCGTCGAGGAAGGCAACGAGTTCGTCGCGGTTCATCTTCCACCCTCCAGCAGGTTTTTGATTTTCTCTTCATCGAGGACTATAACGTTTTCCGGTATGTTCTTGAGCTTTCTCGCGATGATGAGGTAGTGAACTTCACCCTTCCAGCCCGTTAATTCCACCTTCTCCTTTAGTTCTTTAAGGAGCTTCTCCCCGTCCTGCGCCCGCTTTCTCCATTTGCACTCCCCGAAGAGTGCTCGTTTTCTTTCGGCGTCAAGGGCTACGATGTCAATCTCATAAACTCTTCTCCTCCCACTCTCGCGGTAGTGGCCCCAGTGCCTCCCCACGACCACAGGCTTAAAAGGAATCTGATCCTCGGCGAGCCTTAGGAGTTCACGGCAGGTGAAGTCGAACCTTTTTCCAACGTAGTCGGAAAGGTTTCTCTTGACGTCCTCCCACAGCTTTTCCCTCTTTAGTTCATACTCGCTCAGCCTCGGGTGGATGAACCTGAACCAGAAGTTCAGGAACGGGTGCTTGATGTAAAGAATGCTCCCCTTTCCGAGGAGTGCTCTGTCGTAGTCAACCAGCTTGAAGTAGTTCACGAGCTCGTGGAGTTGCCTCGTTATTGATGTCTCTTTTCTGTTTAAATAGCCCGCTATCTTGGCCGGCGAAGTTGCCCCGTTGGCTATGGCTTCAAGGATATCGTAATAAAGCCCGGAGCGCTTCCCGAACTCCAGTGAGAGTATTCTTGGAACTTCCTCTTCGAGGGGAGCTGAATACGAAAATATAAGCTCCTCAAGAATTCTTTCCGCGTTCTCGCCCTCTAGCCCCTCGTCTTCAATCGCCACCCAGTACCGGGGAAAGCCTCCAAAGACTGAATGTAGAACTATGAAATCATCGATGTTCTCAATCCGAAGTTCTTTTGCCATCTCGTAGCTCCCCCCGATGTCGAGGGGTTCAAGGTGGAGCTCCCTTTTTATCCTTCCATAGAGCGGCTCCTTTGAGTCCTTGAACAGCTTCTCCATCATTCCAACCGTTGAACCTGTAAATACCATCAGAAGGTTTTTTCTGTTCTCGTTTTCATCTATGAAACGCTGAAGGGTTGGATAAACGGCCGGTTCGACGAAACGGAAGTCCTGAAACTCGTCGAAGGCAATTGTTCCCTCGAAGCGCTCGAACAGGACTTCAAAGAAGTCATTCCAACCCTTCAGTTCCTCCCTCTTCCCGAGCACTCCCTTCTCTTTTAGTATCTCAGAATATTCTCTCAAAAGGGAGGGGGAGCTTTTCCCCCTGTTGACGAAGAAGTAGAGGTCTCCCTTCCTTAAAAACTCGCGCAGAAGTCTCGTTTTTCCGACTCTCCTAAGACCGTAGATCGCCACAGTGTACAGCTTTTTTCGGGAGCGTTCTCGGGCTTTCTCCAGCAATTCAATCTCCCGCTCCCTGTCCACGAAGCGCATTTTATTCACCAACTGAATTATTCACTAAGTGAATATAAACTTTGTTCACCGGCAAACCCTTTTAAAACCCAGCCCTACATCGAGCGAGAGGTGTCGTTATGGGCGAGTTTGAGAAGGCGGTCGAGGAGATAGCGAGAGCCGTTTTAGCTGGCGAGATAAAGAGCAGAGAGGAGCTCAACCGCTACAAGATAGTCGTTTCTAGGAAGTATCACCTGTCGAAGATTCCAGGTAACTCCGACATACTGAAGGCCATTCCAGAGGAGGAGCGCGAGCGCTTTAGGGATCTCCTAAAGAGAAAACCTACCAGAACCATAAGCGGAGTCGCGGTAGTTGCGATGATGACAAAGCCGTTCCCCTGCCCTCACGGGCGCTGCATCTACTGCCCCGGCGGGCCGAGCGTCGGTTCTCCCCAGAGCTACACCGGGAAAGAACCTTCAGCTTTAAGGGCCGTTCAGAGCGCCTATCATCCTTACATCATCATGATGCGTCGCCTTAAACAGCTCACCGACATAGGCCACGACGTCGACAAGGTCGAGGTGATAATCCAGGGGGGAACGTTTCCAGCCGTTGACCTCGATTACCAGGAGTGGTACGTCAAGTGCGCTTTCAAGGCGATGAACGACTTCCCGTACTTCAGGGACATAGAGAACCTTGAGGACAAGCTCGTCAGGCTGATAGTCAAGGGAGATACCTCCGTTTTGCAGGAAGACCCCAAGTTCAGGGAAGCATGGGGGAGAACCCACAGGAAGCCATACTACTACCTTGAGGACGAGCAGAGGAAGAACGAGAAAGCCAGAGTCAGGATGGTCGGTTTAACTATAGAAACAAGGCCAGACTGGGCCTTTGAGAGGCAGATAGACAGGATGCTCCGCTTTGGAACCACGAGGGTGGAGCTGGGCGTCCAGACGATTTTCAACTTCATCCACGAGAGAACGAAGAGGGGCCACGGAGTTGAGGAGATAGTTAAGGCCACCCAGCTTTTGAGGGACGCTGGTCTTAAAATCAACTACCACATAATGCCCGGTTTGCCCGGGAGCAACTTCGAGAGAGATCTCTACACCTTCAGGACGATATTCGAGGATTCCCGCTTCAGGCCTGACATGCTCAAGATTTACCCGACGCTTGTGACTGCTGATGCACCCCTTTACGCGTGGTACAAGGCCGGAAAGTACAGGCCCTACACTACCGAGGAAGCCGTTGAGCTTCTCGTCGAGGCCTACAAGTATTTTCCCAAATGGGTCAGAGTGATGAGAATCCAGCGCGACATCCCTGCGAAGCTCATAGTCGCTGGAGTTAAGCACTCGAACCTCGGCCAGCTCGTCTTCAACGAGCTGATTAAACGCGGTATAAGGCCAAGGGAGATACGGTTTAGAGAAGTCGGCCACCAGATGCAGAAGTTTGGAGTTGAGCCCGAGGTGGAGCACATAGAGCTCCTCCGCGAGGACTACGATGCGGCTGGCGGGAGGGAAATCTTCCTCAGCTTTGAAGACGTGAAAAACGACGTCCTCATTGGCTTTCTCCGTCTGAGGATTCCGAGCGAGAAAGCCCACAGGAAGGAGATAAACTGCTGTCCTTCAGCCATAGTCAGGGAGCTCCATGTTTACGGCCCGCTCGTGCCAATAGGCGGGAAACCGAGGTATGAGTGGCAGCACCGCGGTTACGGCAGGGAGCTCTTGAGCGAGGCCGAGAGGATAGCTCGCGAAGAGTTCGAGGTCAAGAAAATGCTCGTAATAAGTGGAGTTGGAGTTAGAGAGTACTACCGCAAGTTCGGCTACAGAAAGAACGGCCCCTACGTCGCGAAAAGGCTCGATAAAAGTTACGCGGACTACAAAAAGAGCGGGGAGTTCGATGCGCATCTGAACACTTAAGCCGTTGCCATCATTTCCTCCTCTGTCTTTCTTAATTCCGCTTTCTTGACAGCCTCTTCGTGCTCCAGGTCACCCTTTCTCCCTTTAACCCTCTGGGAGAGCCTTAATAGGGCTTCTTCTGGCCCGTAGCATACAAGAATGTCTCCGGGAAGTATGACAGTGTCCCCTTTTGGCGCGCCAAGGTAAACCTCACCTTTCTCTGTCTTGCGGTATATCCCAAGCACAAGGATCCCTTCTTTGTCGAGTTCAAGCTCCCTTAGACTCTTGTTTGCGAGCCAGCTCCTTTTTCTGACCTTTATCTGGGATATGGAATATCCTCTCGTTATGCCGAGGAGCTGGCTGTAGTCGTAAACCCTAAGCTGGGGGAAAGCTTTAGCTAAAAAGCGCTTTATCCATCTCCTCATCCAGCGTTCAATCCTCTTGGATGTAAAGATGAGGTAAAGGATGAGCAGGCTCAGGCTGAGGATTAATATTGAGGTGATAGCCTCGTTCCTGCTCCTGCCGGCGAAGGTCAGAACGAGTGTGGCTACGGCAGAAGTAATCCCCGCGCTCCCCAGAAATATTAGAATCCTGATTATCTTCCTCCTGACAGGGTGAGAGACGACGTATTCACTCTCGCTCGTCGTGAAGCCCGTACCCGAGAAAGCCGACTGTGCCTGAAACGAGGCGACGTCCTTGGATAGGCCGGTCATTTCAAGGGCTATCGCCCCTATTCTGACGATGATCATTGAGAGCGTTATAACCAAAATAAGGGAAACGAGGGCTATCAGTGGGCTTCACCCCCCGGATGGATTTCTCTGTTCTTTGGTGTACTCCGTTTTTGCACTTAAAGCTATCGCAATGAAGTTAAGCCCGCTCATTATCAGGTCAACGGACACGAAGAGCCCAACCGCCCAGAGGCTTGACCAGGGCCACTGGAGGACTATAAGCACACCCAAGAGCATCGTTATGACTCCAGAGATGCTCACGAGCATCCACTGGTTAATGTTGGTGTTCTGAAATGCCACTGCAATCCTCAGTGCCCCAATAACTATTAAGGACACCCCTAGGATGAGGGTTAGGACCGCTGTGGCAAGGAGTGGGTTCTCCATTGTGGCGATACCCGCTAGGACATAGATGGCCCCCATCAGGACGTGCAGGGTTCTGCTCTTCCATTCTCTTGCCTTCGTAAGTCCCTGGAGGAACTGAAGTGTACCGGCAACGAGCATAAACGCTCCGAATATTGCCACGCTTGTTATTGTGAGGAGGGGCAGTATCATCAGGCCGGCAAAGCCCAGGGTTGTGAATATTATTCCTAGACCCAGCATCCATACCCAGTTCTTTCCAACTTCCCCGTAAGGCATCTTTGTTCACCTCCTTATTTTTACCTAAGGTAATTTTAACATCTTTAAAAAGTTTTCTGTGTAGAAGTAACTAAAATTTCGGCAGATTTATAAGTGTCCCCTCCGATTTTGGACTATGCGCTTCAGACCAAGGCCGTTCACGAAGCCAGTAGGATTTAGGTGCCTTTTCTGCCTCGACTGCTGCCGCGGGAGGCACGTCTACCTGACATTAAGGGATATTGAGAGAATCGCGCGGAAGGGTCATGACCCCCAGGACTTCGTTACGTTCTCGGTCGAAGGTGACAAAATCCGCTTCGTTATGTCAATACGAGAATGGGATCTCGGTTGCGTCTTTCACGACCCGGAAACAGGGAAGTGCAGGATTCACTCGGTGAGGCCACTCATATGCAGGATTTATCCCTTCATGGTCTCGCGGAAACCGCTCGGCATCGAGGGCGAGAGGCCCTTTGAGTACAAAGGCCAAACACTGTGGCTCTACTACGACGAGAGCTGTCCGGGGATAAACGCCGAAGGACCAGAAACGACGATAACGCCGGAGGAAATAGCTGAACTCGGCATCGAGTTCGAGAAGGAGCTCAAGGAGACCGACATGGACGGCCTCGTGAGGTTGATCAACGATGGCGAAAGCTATATTTAGGGATTCCGTTATCTGGCACCGTGATGCCTGTGAGGGACAAGATTCTAGCAGGAATTTTCATCTTTCAGGCCCTCTTCAACATGTTTGGGATGGGCTTTCCGGGCTTCATAATAGCCGATTCCTTCATCCCAAGACCCTTCTACAAGAGACTCGACTGGACGGGGCCCTATCTGGTCGTCATTTACTTCCTCCTTGGGATAGCGAGCCTTTTCTACCTCACGGTTCCCGAGAAGACCGGCAGGGGGAGGGCACTTGGATACACCTACTTCACCGCTGGTGTCCTTGGTTCCCTGATGGGGGCCAGTATTCTCGGCCTCGGCTCAGGAAGGCCCGAGTGGTTCATCATAGCCTTCCTCCTCACGTGGACGCTTTCATCTCTCCTCGGGATTCTGGTTCTCAGGAGGGTTGAGGGCCTTGAGCTCTGGCTGTCGGCTTTGGCGGTTATACTCCTCCTGATATCGGCCCTTTTCTCAACGTCCGTCGCCCAGTGGGCCGTTGAAGGCTACTACAACCACTGACACCGAATAAGCTTTTAAGCTTCTCACCCAATCCGGGTCGATGGAGGGGTTAAGGTATAGAAGGGCCTCAGCCTGGGAGTACGACCTCATTCTTAGGGAGGCCGAGAAGTACGGCGAGCTCATGCATCACACCTTCGCCGTCGTTGAGGGTCGCTTTAGGGACGTTTATGCGGTGAATGAGAGGCTATGGAAGGAGATAGAGAGGCTTAAGCTCAAGCCCTACGCCTACGGCACATTTGTCGGCACGATAAAGATTGACAACCTCGTCGAGAAGTTCTATCCCAACGTTGAGTTCTTCTACTTCGTTAATGTTGAGAAGAACTATGCAGTCCTAACTTCAAAGGCGGGCTTTCTCTTCACCACCGGGAAGGACGTTCCGAGAAGCGGTGTGCGCTCTTATAACTGGCAGGGAACGAAGAAGCTCGTGATATACGACGAGAACGGAATAATCCTCGGCATAGGCAGGATAAACCCTGAGAGCAAGAAAAAGTTCATCCTCAACGTCACCGACATCGGTGAATTCCTGAGGAGAAGGCGGTAGGGTTCTGTCTTTTTTGGAAAAAGCTTCACCAAAAGTTTGTGGTTCTTCTTAAACTACCAGTTTAAGGGGATTCCATTTAAAAACGCTGGAATGAATCTTGGATTCTCCTTGTTAATTCGCTTTTTATTGGGAGTTCAACTTTAATCGACGCCCGGAGTGTGAGGAAAGAGAACTCCTTGAGAGGGCAATAGTGGGGGAATTCACTCTCAAAACAGCTCGTGAAAGGAATCAACTCGCGCTTTGGCATTATCAAAGAGAACCACGAACCTTGATCAAACTTTTGCTCGGCAAAAGTTTGTTTTCTGGTGGGCCCGCGGGGCTTCGAACCCCGGACCTCCCGCTTATCAGGCGGGCGCTCTGACCAGGCTGAGCCACGGGCCCAGGAGAAGTTTGGTGCCCGGGCCGGGATTTGAACCCGGGTCGCGGGATCGAGAGTCCCGCATGATTGACCGGGCTACACCACCCGGGCGCTTCCGGGATTAGGACTGAGAGAGTATTTAAAAAGTTTTCGGTAAAATAAATTGTGTGATTTGTTTTCTTTTTATCCCTTAAACACTATCAGAAGCCCAATCACCAGAACTATAACGTTTATCGCCCGTTTGAGTTTCTCTCCCGTAGAATTCCTGTTAACATGAGTCCCGAGGTAAACCCCGGGAATTGTTCCCAGAATTAGGAGAAAAGCCAGACCGTAGTCAACACCGTTAAGACCGGCGTAGTTGAGGAAACTCAGTCCAGAAAGTGCCAAACCATAAACTATAGTCACGCCAACGACATCTCTGGGCTCTAACCGGGCGATATTCATCAGCGTGAAGCTCACTATCACCCCTGCCCCAACGGATGTGAACTGGACGGTTAAACCCACGATGAATCCGAGGAGATAAACGTAAGCCCACCTCGGTCTTATCGGGACATGGATTTCCCCTTTGAGGAGTCCCAAAATTGCGCTTGTTATCAGGATAGTCCCGAGGAGAACCGTGAGGTACTCGTTGAGGACTTCCTTGTCTATCCAGCGGAGGAGCAGTCCACCTAGAATCACCGCGGGAACGCTCCCGGCGAAGAGCCTCAGTGCTATGTCGTACCTTATCCCGCACTTCCTTCCGTGAAAGAGTACCCCGAAGATCCTCGTAACCGTTGCATAAAGAAGGTCGGTACCCACCGCTACAACGGGCTCGACACCGAGGAATATAAGGGAAGGCGTCATTAAAGCACCGCCGCCGACGCCGGTGAGGCCGACGAGGAAGCCCACCAGAAAGCCCAGCCCGATAAAGGTTGGATCCAACGCCCTCCCCCCGTAGGTTCAAGGCAGGTAGCCCAGCTCGCGGGCCTTTGCTATGACTGCCTCAACTTCCTCCTCTGGAGTCATCCTTGAGGAGTCTACTTCAACTTCCGGGTTTTCAGGTTCCTCATAAACGCCGTCGTAGCCAGTTAATCCTTTTATCTCGCCCCTTAACGCTTTCGCGTAGAGCCCTTTCGGGTCGCGCTTTATCCTGACCTCCAGGGGAGCGTAAACGTAGACCTCGATGAAGTCTCCTATCTCTTTTCTCGCGTATTCTCTGACGGCTTTGTATGGCGAGATTAGCGAAACTATCGCTATGACGCCGTTCCTGCTGAGGAGCTTGGCCATATGGATTACAACCCTGTTGTGCATCTCCCTGGCTTCCTTTGAAAAGCCCAGGTTTGGGTAGAGGGTTTTTCTTATCGTATCGCCATCGAGTATCTCGACGCGGTAGCCCATTTCCCTTAGTCTTTTTGCCAGCTTTACGGCTAAGGTCGTCTTCCCCGCCCCGCTCGGCCCTGTGAGCCAGATTGTAAAGCCCTTTTCGAGGCTTTTGTGCCCAGTCATCTCATCCCCTCCGTTCGATGATTGCCAAGCATTAATGGACTGTGGCCTCTTCGATCTTCACAGTTATTTCGTTTAAAGGATACGAATGAGTTCTCATAGAGGCGTTGATTATTTCTATGCCTACTATCTCCCCGTTCTCGCCGTAGTCTATTATCACACCTTCTTCTACCTCAATGGTCTCGACAATCTTTGCGTCGGAGAACTTTATGTACATGACATCGTGCTTGGGATCGTAGGATATCCTCACCTTTCCTCACCTCCATGTTTTTTGACTTTTGACGTTACGTAGGCTGTAATAACTACTAACACCCCATCCGTTTCCTCTTCGTAGATAACCCTTATCAGTTTACCGTTTAGGTGTTTCTGAGCGACTCTCCTGCCGCAGTATCCCTCTAAAACAGTGTCAGGGCTTGAGAGCGTTTCTTCTATGAGTTCTTTTGGTATTCTCCTTTCCCTAAGTCTCTCCAGTGCATGGGGAATGAACCTAATTTCCATCGCATTCACCTTGAGACCTAGAGCTTAGAGGATACTCCTCCCTCTGAGCTCTTCAGCCTTCTCCCTCAGGCCGAAGAGGGTGAGCACTGTTGGAGCAACGTCATAGATTGTGAGCTGTGTCCCCTTCTCCTCATCCAGCCCGGGCAGGTAGAGGGAGAAGACCCCAACCTCGGAGTGGTTGGCGTCGTCCGGGCCGGTGTCGTTCTCCGGCAGGTAGTTGGTTGGATGCCCAACGGTTCCTGCCGCGCGCCAGTTCAGGTTGTCGAAGTAGACCATTATGTCCGGCTTGCTGCCCCTTGTGACGGGATAGATGTCCTCGGGATAGTAAACACGGTTGTCCCACTTCTCGCCGTTCGGCCCCCTTATGGAGCGTATAAGCTCGGCAACCTCGTCCCTAACTTCTTCGAATTTGCTCTTGGGAACTTTCCCGAAGAGTTCCCTGCCCTTCACGTTGAGGAAGATCCTTGAGTAGTAGCCTCCCCAGCCCCATGCTGTCGTCTCCTTCCAGTCAATCTTTACCTGCTCGAAGCGCTTCACCTTACCATCGTGCAGAACCTCAGGGTTCCTCATCTTCAGCAGGCCCTCCTCGGCGAGCCACTGGTTGACGGCGAAGTTGCCGTGCATCCCCTTGATTCCGTGGTCAGAGACTATCATGACAGCGGTTTCGTCTAGGTCTATCAGCTTTAGCGTCTTTCCAATTTCTTTGTCTAGGAGCTTCCAGTAGTCTGGAATGACGGTCTCGTACTTGTTTCCTTTTCCCGGATAGAGGTGGTGGTTGGGGTCGAAGTATCTCCAGAAGGCGTGGTGAACTCTATCCAAGCCTATCTCGACGAAGTGGAAGTAGTCCCAGTCCTTCTCTTGGAGGAGGTATCTGATGACCTCAAACCTCTTCTCCGTCATCTCCCAGAGGCCTTCCTTAACTTCATCTTTGGCCTCTTTCCTGAACGGGACGTCGAAGATGTACTCGCCAACCAAACGCTCAATCTCCCCCTTAAGCTCCTTAGGGTAGGTGTAGTCAACGCTGGCATCGGGCGTTATGAAGCAGCTGACGAGGTGGCCTTTGATCGGCTTCGGCGGATAGGTCGGCGGGACGCCGACTATTATCGATTTCCTCCCCGTTTCGCCAAGATGATCCCACAGGGTCGGTTCCTTCACCTTTTTACTGTGGGCAATCCAGTATTCCGTGTAGCTGTAGCCCTTCCTGTGTCTGAAGCCGTAGAGACCGAGCTCGCCCGGTGTCTTCCCTGTAACCATGACCATCCACATCGGAATCGTTATCGCGGGAATCCCCGTCTTCATCGGCCCGTGGATGGAGCGCTCGATGAGCCTCCTCATGTTTGGCAGTTCGTCGTAGAACTTTCCGAAGAGCAGCTCCGGCGGAGCGGAATCGAGACCTATAACGAAGAGCTTCTTTGTTTCGGCCATACCTTCCCTAACCTTCCTCTCAAACTCCATAACACTCACCCCAGATATTCCTCAATGATTCTGAGCGCATTCCTGATTTTATTCCTCCCGCAGACGCAACCTACAACTTCCCTCTTCCCCCCGGAGTTCGTGCCTAAGGCTTTAAGCCTGGCGATAATCCCCTCCATATCTATCCTCTCGGCCTCTTCCGGGGAGATCCTGAAGTACATCTGGGCCTTTCCGTGGAAGTTCTCATTGACAACAATGGCTCCACGGTAGTTTAACTCCCAGACGAGCTTTCTCGCGACCTTTGAGATGATGTTGAAGGGACTCTCAAATTCCACAAAGGCAAAGCCGTTCCTCTCCTCGGCATCCGAGAGGGCTTTTTCTATGGCCTCTCTTATCGCTTCCGCTTTCTTGAGCCAAGGCTCGTATTCGAGGAGGTCTTTAGTATTGTTCTCAAGGAGAACCCTTACTGCATCCTCCACCGCTTTTCTGTCCATCGCGATGTAGTTGGAGTCTATTAGTTCCACCAGCCTTAGGGCTTCCGACTGCGATAGGCCTTCTTTCTTGAGGAGCTTCCTAACAACATCCAGCTCGAAAGCCTTCTCGCCGATGTCTCCAACGGCGCCGAGGGCGCTCCACGCGTTGAAGACGTTGAAATACTCCGAGACGACGAGCGAGCATGACGGATAGTATTCGCCCTTAAGAGAAGGATTGACCTGCCCCACGAGCGGGTTCTTAATCCTTCCCTGATTGTGGTGGTCTATGAAGAGCGTCGGAATTCTCACCCTCTCGACCTCGTTCGGCACGTTGAAGTCGAGGACGTAGAGTATATTGGCCTTCTCGATAGCGTTCCATATTCTCTCGTCAAACCTGAAGTCGCCTATCGGTGCCGTCATGTTCGTGAACTCCTTCAGTTTAAGGGCCTTCACGAGAAGCGCCGCTGAGGTTATCCCGTCCGTATCCCAGTGGTGAACTATGAGGTGCATGCCGGCTTTCTCTAACCCAGCCCTCTCGGTTAGGAACTCTTTGAGAGCATCATTTTCTGCCTTCCTGCCGAAACTTTCAATTACGTCCGCTATGCCACTCTCAACCTTCATTCCGAACACCGTTTAGAATTAAAACGAGAAGGCCGGATAATACTCACTCCACGAACGGATTCTCGAAGCTCCTGACTACTTCATAAACCTCGGGCCTCATCATGTACTCCGGTGGTTGCTCCCCGGCCATAATCATCTTCCTCAGCTTTGTTCCGCTTATGTGGACGTGGAACTCCTCACTGTGGGGACATATCTTCGCGTTGACCATTCCCCCGCACTTCTTGCAGTAGAAGGCCTCCCTGATGAACATCGGCGTTATGCCGAGGTCTGGGAAGTTGTCAAACATGTCCCATGCTTCATATGGCCCGTAGTAGTCGCCAACGCCAGCGTGATCTCTCCCGACGATGAAATGCGTTGCACCCATGTTCTTCCTCATTATAGCGTGGTGGATTGCCTCTCTAGGCCCGGCATAGCGCATCTCGTAGCGAACCGTCGCGAGAGTCGCAGCGTCCCTTGGATAATAATGCCTGAACAAAGCTTCGTAAGCCTTTATTATGACCTCGTCCTTGTAGTCGCCCTTCTTCTTCCTTCCGAGGACGGGGTTAACGAAGAGGCCGTCAACGAAGGTTAAAGCCGCTTTCTGGACGTACTCGTGGCCGAGGTGAGGAACGTTCCTCGTCTGAAAAGCGACTATCGTCTTCCAGCCGAGCTCCTTGAAGAGCACCCTAGTCTCGACCGGCCTAAGGGTGTACTTCGCGAAGGGGTTTGGAACCTCGTTGAGGAGCTCTATCTCACCGCCAACCAGATAGTCACCCATTCCCATTACCCGGGCAACGCCCGGATGGTTTATGTCATCGGTCTTGAATACCTTGATCGCGAACTCCCTCTTGTCATAGGTGTAAATCTCCTCGACGTGCATCCTCGCTATCGGGAGGCCGTCGTAGTAGAGCAGAACGGCGTCCCCCTCGTCAAAGTTGGGCCTTTTCACGTCGAGGACTATCGGAATCGTCCATGGTAAGTCGTTGCTCAGGCGCATGCTGTCAAGAACACTTTGGAAGTCGTCGCTCGTCAGGAAGCCTTTGAGAGGGGAGTAAACACCGTGGGCGATGTTCTCAAGGTCTATCGCCCTCCCGTGGTCTATATCCACCTTGGGGTATTCCTCCTGCTCGCTGAGAATCCTCTCGCGGGTTCTTTCAGCAACTATTCTCCTTACAAGCTTTCCGCCATGGGGCTTTGAGACCATTTCCACCACCTAAAAAAGAAATCAGTCGAGGTAGCCGAGGGCCCTGAGACGCTCCTTGACCTTCTCTTCTTCCTCCTCACTGAAAACTTCCTCCTCTTCCTCCTCAAGGTTCGCGAGAACTTCCCGGAGGACGTAGGTGACGTACTCATCTACGCTTTCGAAGCCAGTTCCCTCGACGTGCTCTTTTATCCTATCATAAAGGCTCTTCGGTATCTTAATCTCAACGAGCTCCTCCATTCCGATCACCTCTGGCTTTAAATACACCTACGGATACCACTCGGGAAGATTAATAAGGGTTTCGGGATGCTAACCGGTCCCCAGAACGTCGTCAATCCTGAAAATGCCCCTGTCTAGAACTAGTCCCTTCTTGGTGTAGGTGTATCTGACGACCACACTCCCATTGAGGTTCTCGGGCAGGATAAACTCGTCCTTACCCTTAACGTTGAACCACTTTTTGTAGACCAGAGTCCCGTTGTCGAGAAAGCCGAGTATGCCGAGTGAAGTTCCCGTGTCGTTCTCGAACCTCAGCACGATGGAACCGTTTCCCTGCTCAACCACAACGTTCGGATGGATGAAGCGGAAAATTTTTACAATACCTCCGTCTGAGTAAACCAGCCTGTAGTTCTTGGGATACTCATCGGTGAACATGAGCCTCGCCAAGGGGGTTCTGAAGGCCTTAGGATTCATTATCACGGCATAACCATAGTTCAGGTTGATGTAAGCGTAGAGGCCTGGGACCCCCTGGGATGAAAGCTGAACCTCGCTGATAACTTTGCCCCTCTCGACGAAGGCCCTTTCGGGGCTCAGAACCCTCCCGGCGATGTTAACCTTGACGTTCCATATCTTCCCGGGAACAGCCATCAGGGAGTAGGGGCCGTTTGAGAACACGAGCATACTTCCATAGGACTCTCTTCCGTACAGGGGGATGAGGACGTAGTCCTCTGGAGCTCCGGCAGTCTCAACAACCGAGCCAAACTTTAACACTGTATCGTAGGAGACTATCACGTAGTCCACGCCAAGATTCATCAGCTCGGAGTCCTTTTTTAGGCCCAGGTAGTACATTGCCACCCACTTGCTCGGCTCTCCCTGGGCGACAGGGGCGCGCATGGAGTAATAGGTTACCCAGTGGCCCTGATCCCACCACGTTATAACCACGTCGTTTACGTTTGAATGGTTCCCGAGGTATTTGAGCGCGTTCTCCCAGTAGGGGTTCATGAACGGCTTAACAGATAGTGAGGTCTTAAACCCCTGATAGGTCGCGACTGCTGGCGTTCCAATCACAAAGAGAAGCAATATTAAAGACATGGCCCTCTTTAACTTAGCTTTCCCGATGTTCCTCACGAGGGAATCCGAGAGGTCGTAAAGCTCAACGAGTCCTATACCCGAGGCAAGTGCAACTCCGAGGGAGGCTATGAAGAGGAAACGCGTCCAGATCAGGGCCATTGGAAGGAGAACAGTGAGCGTTCCAAGAAGCAGAAAATCGGCTATCTTGGGCTTTCTAAAGCGGAGGAAGAAGAGTGGAAAGAGCAGACCCGTAACCCCGTAAGCCTCCCACCAAGCCCTGAAGGACATCCTCTGGGTCTCAAGTATGGGGTTGCTGGAGAACAGCCCGAGGAATGCGTTCAGGAACCTGTCGAAGTAGGTAAATCCCAGCCACAGGAAGAGCGCCGTTCCGGCACCGATTATAGCGAGCCGTTGTTTCGGCTCCTTCACGAACTTTGAGATGATGAGAAGGGCCAGCAGGGCGAAAAGTGCAACGGGGAGGGCGTATTTGAGGTAGAATATAAGGAAAACGTCCTTTATTGTACCGAAGTGAATTCCTAGTTGCTCGGCGAGCTTTTTAGCGATCCAGCGGTTGTAACCCACCATCCCATAGCCGAGAGTGGCGCCTATCTGGTTGGCGAGGAGTGCCCCGATTGCCGTTCCTCCCGCCAAAGTCAGTCCGTCAATTATGTAGCGGTCTCTCTTGATGAGAAAGGCCCCGATTCCCAGCAAAATGGCATTAGCCAATACTAGAGCGAATATCGGGTAGTAGGCCTGCCAGAATGCAGCAGCGAGACCTGTTGAGAACGCTGGAATCAGGTAAAGAACTAGTTGCCTGTACCTCCAGCGCGGATTTTTCTTTGAGAGTGCGAGTGCCGTTCCAAAAAGCGCCACGCTGTACCAGAAGAGCATGTAGTTGTCCCCGCGGTAGTAGCCTGCCATCGAGCGGAAGACGTGGCCAAAGCTCACCGCGAGGAAAAATCCCGAAAGAAAGGCCGTTCTTTTGCCGTAAAGTTTTAGGATGGAGAGGTATGCGAAGGCAACCGTCAGGACACCGAAGATTACGGGGGTTATCCTGAAGGAGTTGTAGAGTGAGAGGCCGAAGATGGAGAAGAACTTGTGGAGGTAAGCGGGGGTCATCCAGAGGCCGAGGGGGTGGAAAAGCCTTATCTGAAACCCCCAGGGGCCTGTAGCGTAGGGGAAGAAGTTCACCCACTCACCCTTTTCCACCGCGTAGCGGATGTAGGCAAGGTGAAAGTAGGGGTCGTAGCCGAGGAGGTACTTAAAGCGTATCGGGAGGAGCCGGAGGATAGAAGCTACAGCAACTATAATGGGAACGGTGAACTTCGGCGCGAGGATTTTCTGACAGATAGATGACGCTGTCTCATAGGCTAACACTCTCATAAAGCTTCCCCCGCGGGTGATCTATTCTTCTTGGTTTATTGCTATTGCAAAGTAATAAAAGCGTTGTGTAATCGTCGACAGATACCCCCAACAGTTGAGTATAGGAAACTGAAACTTAGGAAACTATCGAAATAATAAAAACAGAATTATTTGGGATTATTTCGGAAATCTGTGAGATCATAAACTAGAGTTAAACTCCGTTAAGAGTGAAACTTTCACTCCAGTCTTGCCTATGGAGATGCTCTTCATTCCTTTTCGTATCGCTAATTCAAAACTTGTAGGATTAATGATAACTCAAAAACATTAGCTAGGACTCCTTTTGTTGAGGGTAATGGAGAATATCCATCAGCTTTATTCCCCTCTCTGTATTTTTGCATGACCCCCTACGAGGCTCTTCCTGAGCTCAAGGTTTCTTATTTCACACTTCTCATCTATTATCGAGCGCCATATCGTTGAGTTTCTTATGATGCTCTTTCTGAATATTATCGAGTCGCTTATGTCGGAGTTCTCTATGATGCACTCCTCGCCAATGTAAGCGTACGGCCCTATTATCGAGCGCCCCAGTATTTTTGCACCCCTCTTTATGACGACAGGGGGTATTATCTTGGCGTAGGGGCTTATCTGTATCTCCTCCACGTGGCTTTCGCTCAGAAGTGTCTTTAAAGCCTCCAGATAGCTGTCGGCGGAACCTATGTCGTACCAGTAATCCGAGAAACGATAGGCCCTGATTTCCTTTCCCTTCTCCAGAAGCCACTGGAGGAAGTAGCCGGGGGAATCCTTGTTGCCGTTCTGGAGGTATTCGTCGATAAGCCTCATAATCTTCCTCGGGAATATATAGACACCTGTGCTTACGAGAGTGGAGCTGGCAATGAGGGGCTTTTCCTCGAAGGACACGACCTTATCACCCTCAAGGACGACGACACCGTACCTCTTCGCCAGCTCGGGGTCGCCAACATCGTAGACTGCTATGAGCGTCTCACCCCTGTACCTGCCCAGAAAGTCCCTCAGGGAGAAGGAGAAGAGGTTGTCGCCTGCGATAACGAGGTAGTCATCGAGACCGAGCTCATCAACTGCCTTCTTCATGGCACCTATCGTCCCCAGTTTCTCCTCTTCGTGAAGGGTGTCCTCAACTATCAGCCCCACATCGTATCTCTCGGCGTACGGTCTGAAATGGGTCTCAAAGAAGCGGTTTGTTGAGATGTAGGTCTCAACGTCCAGTTCGAGCACCTTGTCCAGTATGTACTCCAGTATGACCCTATTCCCGACGGGGAGTAATGCCTTTGGGTTGTCCTTGGTTATTGGCCAGAGCCTCGTGGCGTAACCACCGGCCATTATCAGCGCCTTCATGCCAACCACTCACCGGGCATCCAATCTCCCCAAACCTATTTAAATAAATTTTCCCCATGACAATGGGTGGTGGTAGTGAGGATTTTAGTAACTGGAGGAGCAGGTTTCATAGGCTCTCATCTGGTTGATGCCCTTATGGAGACTGGAGGAGAGGTTCGCGTCTTAGATGACCTCAGTGCGGGCTCTCTGAATAACATCAGACGGTGGCTGGAGGATGAACGCTTTGAGTTTGTGCGGGGTGACATGAGGGACTTTGAAACCGTGAAAAGGGCCGTTGAGGGAGTTGATGTGGTATTCCATCTAGCGGCGAACCCGGAGGTAAGGATAGGCTCCCAGAGTCCTGAGCTTCTCTACGAGACCAACGTCCTCATCACATACAACCTGTTGAACGCCATAAGGAACTCGGATGTGAGATACCTCATTTTTACGAGCTCCTCAACTGTCTACGGCGATGCACAGGTCATCCCTACTCCAGAGAACTACGGGCCACTTGAGCCGATAAGTGTCTATGGTGGAGCAAAGTTGGCTGCAGAAGCTCTGATAAGCGGTTACGCCCATACTTTCGACTTTAAAGCCCTCATCTTCAGGCTGGCCAACATAATAGGAGAGCGCTCAAACCACGGCGTTATCTACGACTTCATTAACAAACTCAGAAGAAACTCCGAGGAGCTGGAGATACTCGGCGACGGAAGGCAGAGGAAGAGCTACCTCCACGTGAGCGATACCGTTGAGGGTATGCTCCACATCTTTGAGGCCTTCAGGAGGGAGAGTAAGCTAGTGGACTTCTACAACCTCGGCAATGACGACTGGATAACAGTCCGGGAGATAGCGGAGATAGTGAGCGAGGAGATGGGTCTAAACCCAAGGTTCATCTTTACGGGCGGAGTCGACGGCGGACGTGGCTGGAAGGGGGACGTAAAGTTCATGCGCCTTGATATAGAAAAGGCCAAGAAAACCGGCTGGAGGCCGAGGCTCAGCAGTCGTGAGGCCGTCAGAAGGACTGTGAGGGAGCTTTTAAAGAAGTGATCACTTTATTACCTCGTATACCTTCCTCGAAACTACGGATATGTATTCATCAACCCAAACGTTGTAGTTGAGTTGGTGAATAGCTTCATCGCCAATGGGATTCGAGACCGTCATTGGAACTTCACTCAGCATACTCGGCTTCCTCAACAACGGAACTCCAATCTACGAGATAGGGTAAAACGCGTTGTAGTTAGATATGTGTAATGTTCAGAAGAAGCGGTGTTGGTGTTTCAGAATAAGGGGTGTGCTTGAAAGTTCTTACTTAACTAATTTTCCTTGGTGTCTTCTTGGATGCGAATGCTTTTGTTTGAATGGTGAGTATCCTTGTTGGAGCTGAATTCTACAACTGTGGGCAGATTTAGTACCCCTAAGTGATGCTTTTCCCTACACCTCCGTAGTTCCTCCATTAAAAGCTCTATCTGAAGGTCTCTTAGCCTTATTTGCTCCTCCAAGTCTGTGATCACCTTATAAAAATACGCCAGCAGGGTCGTCTCCTGTTTGAAGAGAAGTTGCCCTACTTGAAACCTCCTAAAGCCTTGGGATGAAAACCACCTGTTGATGTCTTCAGTGATGAGACGCATTAAAATATAAGAGCCCAGATTACCCTTCTCCAGCAGTTCCATGAGGGCGATTTTTTCAATGGCGATTTGAACACTCTTGTATACTTCAGCAAGCTCCCTAAGAGTAAACTTCAATGAGCCCCTTTCCTCAAGATGCTTAAGATAGCTCCATCCCTGCCGAGTTATTTTGTACATGTACTTGGAGCCACAGTTGTATACCCTTCCCTTTTTGTTCCTGCACTCTCTGGGTACCTTACGACGTTTGAGAAACCCCATCTGATAGAGCCTGCGGAGGTCATTGGAGATAAGCTTCGGCCTCGTCCTCTTGAGTATCCGCGGATCCTTCCTCTTCCGGTAGAGATACCTTGAAATTGCCTCAGCTGCGGTTCTACTATCAAACTCATTTTCGCCGAAGAGCACCGCGAGGGTTTTGAGTATCTCCTGAAAGTCTAGGAGGGAAGATGGCATAATTCATCACCTAATTAGATGATGAATTTTTGGAAATTTAAGTGTTCCCTTGGGATAGGGTGGATCAGCGTGAGAAACTCACGCTTACCCAAGTTGGTTTGAAAAAAGAACTAAAGAGCATACAACCACATAGAATGCAAATGGAACCAAACATCATCACCGGAATAAAAAGAGCTCTACACCGAAGACCTTGCGCGCTCTTAAAGAGTTCTTGAATTTAAGAACTAAAATTCATAGATAGAGAACTCTCAGAGCTGGAAAAGTTTTTAATTTATTGAAATGAACCTGACCCAGACCCTCAGCTTGGGGGAAACGCAATGGGGATTTTCAAAGACCGGATTGAGAAAAGTATGTTCATTAAGGACACGATGATAATGATGATAGCAATGGGATTTTCAAACTTTTTCAACTATCTCTATCAGCTCTCAATGGGGAGATTATTGACCCCCATTGAGTATGGAGAGCTCTTCAGTTTGTTGTCTTTATTCTATATATTCTCAGTGTTCTTTACAACGGTGAACACTTCCATAACAAAGTTTACATCAATTTACAAGATAAACAACGAGTATGGAAAAATCAAGACAATCTTAGTAAGGGCCAGTAAAAGTCTAGCACTGATTGGGGGGTTAATTTTCTTGGGGGTAGTGATTTTAAGCCCATATATATCCAAGTTTCTTAAAATTGATAATCCCCTACTAGTAGTTATACTCTTCGCATCCGTACCATTTGGATTTGTTCTTCCAGTATATCAGGGAATTTTGAGAGGACTACAGAGATTTGGAGCCTTGGGGATAAGCGCTTCTTCCTGGTCGTTCTTTAAACTCTTCTTTGGTGTCCTTCTTGTTTTACTTGGCTTTGGGATCGTTGGTGGTATCTCTGGAGTGTTCCTGGCCCATGTATTTGCCCTCTTTATAACGCTGTTCTTCCTCAGAGATTTGCTCAAAGTTGAGGGAGATAGTGGAGCAAATCTCAGAGACATTGTAAACTACAGCAGCTTAGCTTTTCTGGCAATATTCGCATACACGACAATGTGGAACATTGATGTTATTTTAGTCAAGCACTATCTATCCCCTTTGGAGGCCGGACAGTATTCAGCCATCTCTGTACTGGGAAAGATTGCCCTATTCGCCCCAGGTGCCGTTGGAATGGTGATATTTCCAAAAGCCGCTGAGATGCATGAAAAAGGAGAAGAGCACGTCCACGTGTTGCTAAAAGGATTGGCGTTGACGCTTTTGATTTCCGGGGGGATAGTTCTGGTCTATGCTCTGTTTCCAAAGTTTATCATCACGTTCATTTACGGAGAAAAGTACCTCAGCGTTGCGCCGTATTTATGGAGGTATGGGCTGGCGATGATGCTTTTTTCAGTGGCCAGTATAATAGTTAACTATTCTCTATCAATAAACAAAACAAGGGTTTCTCTTTATCTGCTGGGCATGCTCATAATTGAGATAACACTACTTTCCCTCAACAGGGAGGGCATAGTCTCAATAATAAACATGTTGATTGTAGTTGGTATCTT